>CAMVGI010000036.1 GCA_947166955.1 uncultured Clostridia bacterium
ATATGCAGTGGCTCCGGATAAAGTCCTGATTGGAATTAACATCCCCATTTCAGAGAGCGCCTCCAATGAAATGAAACTGTCGCAGATCAGAAAAAACGTAAAGATACTTGACGCAGCACATTTTGATAAGAGGACGCTGGAAGCGTTGAAAGCAACGAGCAAAACTGTGGATTTCTTTGGAAAGTGCAAGTTTACAGTGTCGGGGTATCTTGAAATTGACGCATCTTCCGCGCAACCGATTGCGACAGGAAAAGTTGCTGTGAGTTTGGACTTGCCAGAGCTGAGAGGGTCATGGTTTGTTCCCACTACCGGTACTAGTATTACTCTTTCGGCTAGCGCATCCATGGAGTGCAGGGGAAAAGCAATACACAACTTTGGCGATTCTTTGAAAGATTTGACTGGGAACATTTCTGCTGATCCGGGTTTTAAGATTACAGTATTTGCGGGTGAAGGATACTCGGAGATTGTCGCACTTGGCGGCTATGGCAGCGGAAAAGTGATAGGCGACTGTGTCTTGCTGCCTGCCAGTCAGGCGGGGTTTAAGACCGCAAAGTTAACTGGACAGGTCGGCTTTGCGTACTATTCATTTGGTAAGCGGAAAGAATATCCTCTTGTATCCAAGACTTGGCAGATTATTCCTTGGGAAAACGGCAGGGCTGCCGGCCTCATGTCCTCCGAGGAGCCCTTTGACCCCTATGACGCCTCGCAGTACTCCCCCGCCGATCTGAGCTACCTCGCCAACGAGTCCGGCTGGCTCAGCGGCGCGGGCGCTTCCCTGATGGAGGCGGAGGCAAGGACGCGGCTCACGCGCCTGCTGGAGGATACCTACCGCGACGCGCGGCCCGTGATGATCGCGTCGGGTGATGCGCTCTATGCCGCGTTCCTCCGCGCCGACGCCAATACCGGCGCGCATTATGTCGCGGTGACAAAGTACAGCGGCGGCGCATGGGCGACGCCCGTGCGCGTCGACGCCGACGCAATTCTCGACGGCGCGCCCGCGCTCTGCGCGGACGGCGCGGGCGGCGTCTGGCTCGCCTATCCCAAGACGGTGGCCGGCGCGGACGACAGCCTTTTGAGCTATGCCCAGCATCAGCGTATCGTCGTTGGACACGTCGGCTCGGACACGCTTGTTTTCACGCAGTCGGCGGAGTTTACGCCTGCCGAGGGCGGCGGTTTCGTCAACTCGCCCGAGCTGGCGCTGCTCACTGGCGGTCCCACGCTGTTGTGGGCGGACTCCGCCGTGACGGACGACAACAGCGTGCTGCGCCCCGCGTCGAGCCTGCTGCGCTGCGCGACGTACAGCGAAAGCAGCTGGAGCGAAGCGCAGACCCTCGGCACGGTAAACAGTCCAATCGTATCTCTTGCGCTCGGCGAGGCGGATGGTGCACCCGCCGTGGCCTATACCGTGATCGACGATTCCGGCGAGGAGACGGCGTATCCGCTCTACCGCATGACTTCGACGGGGACCGAAAAGCTCGCCGACAGCGTGACTGGCAAGCTCCAATGGGCGACGCTGCCCGGAACGGCTGGCGCAGACTTTGTTTGGAACGAGGACGGCAGTCTTGCCTCTTTGAATCACGATTCTGTTGCCGTCGAGGGCATGACGCATGAATATGCTATCGTCGGAAACAACATCTATTTCAGCCGCACCTCCGGCAACGGCGCGGACCTTGCGGTGATCCAGTATCACGCCGAGGAGGGCGGTTACTGGGGTGCGCCCATTCGCCTGACGGACGAGTCGGACGCGGAACAAAGCTCTTACCTTGAAAACCTGCACGGAGCGGCGCTGAATGGTCAGGATTATATCTTCGGCATGAACACAAATCCGACCATCACCGAAACAGATGTGATCGACAAAAAGGACCTTGTTTGGTCCGCAATTATGCCAGTGAGCGATCTGCGGCTTGAGAGCGTCGACTTTGACGCGCCGGGCGCCGGTACCGTCGGTAAGACGGTCACCGCCACGCTGACGGTGACGAACGCGGGCGACCATGTCGTGGAGACGGTTGCCGTCACAGCGGCGGGCGAGACGGTGAACAAGACGACCGCAATCAAGCCCGGCGAGAGTGCGGAACTGAAAGCGGACTTCATCTGTCCGGACAGGCAGACGGATCTTGTCTTTGAAGTGGCGGAGCCGGGGCAGGACGATTACACGCCGGACGACAATTCCGTGACTCGCAGCGTCGCCTGTGCGGATGCGGCGCTGACGCTTGATCATGTGAGCGTCGGCAAGCTGCGGGAGCTGGAGGCGATCGTTACCAACGAGGGCGTCGAGCCGGCGAGCGGCACGGTGAGCTTTTACAACGCCGAAGGCGGACTTTTGGCGGCGCGTACGTTTGAGAACCTTGCGCCCGGTGGGCTCGTCGTGGCGCGCCTGACGGCGGAGGACGCCGCGGAGCTGTTTGCGCTCGGCGGCGACGTGAGCGCCGAGGTGGTGCTCGACGGCATCGAGGAGGCGCTTTGGAACAACGGCGCGGGCAAGCACATCAGCGAGCCGGAGACCTCCGTTGTGCGCGCTGTGATCGAGGGTGAGATGGTCAGCGCGGAGATCTACTGCGCGCAGGAGGAGGGCTGCATCGCCTTCTGCGCCTCATACAACGTCGAGGGCAAGATGACCGCCATTTCGACCGCATCGGTGGCGAAGGGGCTGAATACGACGCCGCTGACGTGCGCGGCGGACGCGGCACAGGTAAAGATATTCCTTGTGGACGAAAACCGTGTTCCGCTGTGCACCCCATGGGTCAAATGAAAAACGACCGTAAATCTAACTCTGTGGACGTCATATAGCACAGGGGCTCGGCGAAAGTGCCGAGCCCGTAAGACCTGCTAAAAAATGCTTATGGATCGTATCGGAGGAAGCAATCTATGCAGCGGAAAGCAGAAAGCGGGAATAGGATTCTTTTCTTGCTGACCTCTGTTTATCTTGTTATCATTCTTTTTATTTACCTTCTATATCCGGGCTTTGGCGGCTATCAAGTCATCACCGCGCAAAAATGGAACGCATATTTGCTGATAACGGGCGTGTATGTTTTAGCTATGGTTGTGCTTCGTTTGGAGCTAACAGCCGTCGGTGCAGAAAAAGCACCGACGCCTAGAAAAGTCTGGCGTTCTTTTGACTTGCCGCAGAAACTAGTACTGCTATACTTGTGTGCTACTGCGCTTTCGGCATTTTGCTCTGATTATCGCGTCGTTTCACTCTGGGGGAGCAAACGATGTGAAGGACTTGCTGCAATCACTCTTTATTGCATGAGCTTTTTGCTGATCTCCGCCTATTTGCAGCCCCAAAAGTGGATGCTGTGGTTGTTTGCCGCCGCAATCAGCATCAACTGCATGCTTTGCCTCGTCCAGTTTGCGGGCTATAACCCGCTCAACCTGTATCCGGAGGGAATGAACTATTACGGGGCGAACAAACAGTATGCCGGTGAATTTCTGGGGACCAGCGGAAACGTTGATATTCTCTCGGCAGTTTTGAGTCTTTCGATTCCAGCATTTTGGACTGCGATCATTCGGTTGAAAGATAAGCTACGATGGCTTTTTCTGATTCCGCTGGCGCTTTGCCTCGTCGTTCTGTTTAAAGCATTTGTGGCGGGGGGCATTCTGGGAGTTGCCGGGGCGATCGTGTTGTCGATCCCAGTGATGCTGGATGGTGAAACTACACGCAAGCGGGCACTGTTCAGTGTTATTTGCCTCCTGATTGTCGCCCTGGCGTGTGTTTATCTCTTTGGCGACAGGATGGGTGGCTTCCTCTACGAAGCTTCCGAACTTCTACACGGGCGCTGGAATGACAATTTCGGCTCCGGGCGACTGTATATCTGGCGTAACGTAATTCAGCTTGTACCGCAACACCCATTCTTAGGCGGCGGACCAGATACGCTCGGCTTGCGGACGGATGCCGCATTTGAACGATACGACGAATCTCTCGGTATCTTGATCCACAGCGCTATAGATGCTGCGCATAATGAATATCTGAACATTTTGGTGAATCAGGGTATTATCGCGCTGCTGCTATATCTGGCGGCGCTGGGTGTTTCGGCGGTCAAGTGGATCCGCACCGCTGCGGAAGACTCCGTGGCGGCAATTTGCGGGTGTGCGATCCTTGGCTACTGCATCCAGGCATTCTTCGGCATCAGTTCTCCCATTTCAACGCCATATCTTTGGCTTGCACTTGCAGCTTTAAATCGGAATCATAACTTAGCGGAACCATTTCATGTTGAGAAAGAAGGACACAAAAAATGAACAAAGCATCTTACAGGATCGTTTGCTTGAATCTCGCGCTTCTTTTCTTGCTGTCCTTTTCTGTTCCGGTATACGCCAAAGAACCCGGCGAACCGGAGTCGCCCATTCAAAATGAAGAAGCTCTCGAAGCGCCTGAATGGGCGTTCGCTGGAGATGATTATTCTGCAGCGCGTGAGCTGGCAGAGCGGAATGTTTTGGAAGAGAAGGAAAACAATCCCGAGGAAGCCATCGAAGACTCACTTAGCGATGCTACTGATGACGATCAGGAATTCCTCCCCGTCCTACTTTCGTCTTCCGAACCGACGAGAGACGGGAGTGGCTCGGCTTATTTGATTAGTGTCGGAAACACCAGATTTCTTTCTAACGAGGTGCGTTCAGGATCAGGATGGTCTTATGCAGACGGGAAACTGAACCTGAACAATTATAACAGTTCCTGCATTTCCGCAAGCGGCGATTTGACCATTTACTCAAATGGTTCAGTAACGATACAAGGATCATCGGGTTCCTACGGCTCTGCTGGGATTGCAGCTGGCGGGTTGGATGTTATCGTCGAAAGTGGATCGCTTCGCGTGACAGGAGGTAGCGGAACGATTTCAGGCGGAGATGCCATTTCTGCGAACTCCCTTTTTTTCTCTATATGGAGGAACTGCGACCTTAACAGGCGGAAGTGCAAGTAGTGGGACTTCTGGGGGACATGGAGTTAATGCGGGTTACGTATATGCATTTGGATTGTCCAACTCAGGGACTCGTCTGACTTCAAATGGCGGAGCTGCATCAACCGCTTCATCGGGTGCGATAGCGGGATGTGGTATTTATGCAGGAACGGTATATATTGGAACGGATGCCAGCCTGAGAGGCGGAAACGGATACAGCGCCGCGCCCGCAATATTCTTTATGGGCAATTGCGAAATAGGCTGTGTGAATGCAACGCTATATGGGGGAAGGAATGGGTCAAACGCCTACGCAAACCCTGTACAATTCAGTAGCAATTCTTCACAGAAGTGGTATTACCATCAGCATACTACTCTTGAAGATTACAGCACATATATCAAAATCACTATCAACCGGTATTTACTTAGGCTTCTTGGTAACGGCGGCACGTTTGGCTACGCAACATTTACAGACTTGCAAGACTATTATCCAGCTTCATATAGGCTTGCAGACTATATCTTTACGCAATATGGCTATACACAAGTTGCGTGGACAGATGCCTCAGGGGATTTGGTTCCTTTGGATGCGTACTATACTCCTTACGGAAATACATATCTTAGAGCCACTTGGACTGATACCATATCCGGGGACATCTTGATCAATGGATTGAGCGGGAAACTCCCGAATGGAATGCTCTGGCATCGGTATCGAAATACTTCATCGGTGACGCTCCCGTCAAGCTTAATTTATGGGCAAGAATCAGTAAACTTGGTCGGTTGGCATACCTCTCCGACGGTTAGCGAAGACACAAACGGTGTAATGAGCGGAACATGGTATTATGGCGGAAGTGCTGTCAAAGCCAATGGTTCCGCTCCGACGATTCTTTATGCGACCAATAACAGAGTAGGCAGCTACATTGTATATCACCCGACTAAAGGTACCGTGACGGCAGGCGGAGACATGATCGTTCAGCATGAGTATAAAGCATCTTTTACCGACCTTGAACTCTATCTCGCTGATGGAACCGACTACTTAACAGCGCCGGAAGGATATTGCTTTGCCGGCTGGTCTGACAATGTCACTGGAGCCGCAAGGTATTCTGCTGGAGATACGGTTACCGTTTCGGAAGGAAGTCCGTTACAGCTATACGCTATTTGGAAGCCCGTTGAATATCAGTACACCGTTTCCGGCTGTATGGCTTGGGTTGACCCCATTTCAAAGTCCATAACACTGGAAGTGGAGGAATCGTGGTATAATCAGCGAACGCCTCAAACTCTAATAGGAGCGCTGTATGATAGTAGCGGCAAAATGCTAAGTTGCGTTGTAAACTCTGCAGGCTCCTTTGCTCAGAACAGCACCATTACACTCAGGTATTCCGGAACGGAACTGCCAAAGGTCAAGGTTTTCGCCCTCAGTTCCAGCACCGCTCCGACGGGAACGAATATAGAAATCGACCTTCCGCACATGACGCCTTCCGGTACCCGTTAAATTATCACGCATTTCGGTGTCTAGAATCGCGCTGTAGGCGATATCATGCATATATATTTGCCAATCCGCCGTGTTAGTTTGGAAAGGTAGTTGCGCAATGGCGAAACGTCATATTAGGCATAATTGCGCAGTACAGCTTTTTGACAGCGGAAAGATTACCGAATCGAAAGTGTGACAAAGTAATCTGCGTTGAGTAGGTTTACAGCCGAATCAGTCTGGCGATGCCAAGGTATATTTTACGCTTACGATGGATCCTGTTTCCTGCGCTTCAACGCGGCTATGATTTCGTTGACGTTGCTTTCATTGGTCACGCCGGGATACTTTTCCTCAAACTCGATCAGCCCAGCCTTTGCCTCGTGCTCGCTTGCCGTAACCTCCGCGTACTGTGTCGCGAAGTTTCTGCGCATCATGGCGTTTTCAATGAAATCCCGGGAGCTTTCCGGCAGGACAGACCACTCGCCATAGAGATTCTTAACGGCGGTCTGAATACGCTCCATCGTAATCGGCTCGTCCTTCTTCTCATGCTCGGCCAAAACGCCAAGAACGTCGGAAAGGTCGTTCTTGTACTGCCTGCCGGAGCGGAGCTTCATGGCGATCAGGTATTCCGCCGTGATCGTGCGAACCTCCAGAACGCCGTAAAATGTCTTGTAGTACACAGAATACGCCGCAAGCTTCGGCGTATAGGACTCCGTCTGCATAAAGTCTGCGTTGAGCCAGCCGTTTGGAAGCCCATTGCGGTCTCCGACCCGGTTTGCCGCGTCCTTCATACTGGAGGCTGCCTGAATGACTGCGTCAACGTCCGTCGTCATATTGCGGAATCCGTAGTTTGCCAAAACCGCCGCGCCGCCGATCAGGATCAGCTCCGCCGGCATACTTTTGCCGACCAGCTTGCGGTATTCCTTTGCTGTTTCTTTCAGATAAGTGTCCAGATTGTCCTTCGTCAGGAACGTCTTTTGCTCAGACGACATTCCGCACCTCACATTCCACAATGTTGAAGCGTTTGAACTCCGGAATTGCTGCCGCAAGAGAGTTCTTCTTCGCTGTGTCGCTCCCAGCCGCCGCACACATCGCCAACACGCTTGACGGATAGATTGGCTTTGCCAGCCTGCATTGGCGCAAATCATTATAGTCGCTGCACAGCGGCACGTCGTTTTCCCGGCTGATATAGTCCAGCATGGCAAGCAGATACAGGCTTTCGGGATACCATTTCCGTTCATAGTAAGAGCGGATATTGCGTTTTTCCAATGTATCGACGATGAAACCGACGTCGCCAAGCGCCTTGACCCGATGGCAGATCTCGCTTTTGAACAACTCGAAATCTGCGCGTTCTGTCATATCATCCGAAAGCAGGTCTTCCATTGTGACGTCCAGCGCCTTGGCAAGACGATACACGGTCTCGGCACTGCACTTTTTCAGCTCGGCCTTTCCGCTGCAAATATCGCTGAGCGTCGTATAGGGTACGGTACTGAGCATGGAGAGACGATATTTCGTCAGTTTCTTTTGCTCCATAAGGGCATTAAGCGGCATGGCTTTCACCTTCTTTCCGATTGACATTATATCGGTATACCGTGATAATGTCAACTGTGAATCATTGTCGAAACAAATGTATAAGATTTCTGCCAATCGGTGAATTTATTTACGCAGAGGACTATACGGAGTTTGAAAAACATGGTACGATATCCGCAGGGCTGACTGGTTTGTACGGATGTTTTTGACGGCGAATGCGAGCCGGAAATAGATGGCCTTTTGCGAAATCTGCGGGAAAAACGCAAAAGTGAAATCGCCGCAGGCTGCTTGGCAAAAGGGCTGGCGGGCATTTTGCGCCGAATCCTTCACACGCAGGAGGTCGGCGGTTCGAGTCCGCCAGCGTCCACCACCAAACTCCCTGAAATCGAAAGGTTTCGG
Organism: uncultured Clostridia bacterium; assembly: GCA_947166955.1. Next base: position 8,281 of record CAMVGI010000036.1, read on the forward strand.
GGAGTTTTTCTAACTTTTGAGGCAAGAAATAACCACCGTAAAAAAGGTACGACAAAAATACGACGGTTTTGCGAAAACGCTGCCCCAAAAAAGAGAAAAAGGAAGCCGCTTTCAACAGCTCCCTTGCGCGACGCCTCCCTGTCCTGTATAATGGATAGGACAAGAAAAAGCGAGAGGAAGATACTATGAAAAAGCGCGTTCTATCCCTTGTAATGGCATTGGTGCTGGCGCTGTCGCTCGCCCCGGCGGCATTTGCGGCGGAATTGCCTGCGCTGACCGTGACGCAGGAAACCGCACTGCCGTCGCGCGACTGGCAGAAAACGGCGTCGTTCCCCGACTGGAAGGGCTATACCGACAATACGCTGGCGCTCAACAGCACGGTGAGCTTTTACGGGTATCACGGGCAGGGGCGGCATCCATCCGCTCGCGGCGAAGCTGGTGAACGATCTGATCGCCTCGGACGTCGCCTTTGGCTTTCCGAGCGCGCAGCTCGCGGTCGCGCGGAACGGGCGGATGGCCTATGAAAACGCGTGGGGCAGGGTGAACGCCTACGCGCCGGACGGCACGCCGCTGACGGACTCTCCCGCGGTCACAAACGACACC
>CAMVGI010000037.1 GCA_947166955.1 uncultured Clostridia bacterium
GGTGGCCGGCGTCGTGATGAACCGCGTGGAGGCGGCGGGCGGCGAATACGCCCGCATCGGGCAGGGGAGCATCCGGCGCATCATCATGCAGCCCGGGCAGTTCGTATGCGCGCGCGACACGGTGGGCGGGGTTTACAACGCGCAGAATATTTACAACATGCGCCCGACCGAAGTACATTACGCCATTGCCGACTGGGCGATCGCGGGCAACCGCATTCCGGAGGTGGGCGAGGCGCTATGGTTCTTCAACCCCTATTCGCCGGACTGCCGCCCCAATTTTCCCACCACGGTCGGCGAGTTCCGGGCGCGCATCGGCGACCACTGCTTCTATACGCCGACGCCGGCGTACTATGACACATAATCCGGGAGGTATGTTATGATCGACATGACGATAGATATGACGGCGTCCGCGCCGACGACGAGCCACAACCATTTCCACGGCAACGGCAGCTGCGACGCCATGCGCGAGGCGAACAAGCGCGCCGACCACGCGAGCGGCATGGAAAGCGAGATCGCGCCCTATTACGGGAACGTTCCGCAGACGCAGGGCGGCATGGCGGGACGCGCCGCGGCGCAGCAGCAGCGGCAGAGCGGCGCGATGGCGGGCAGCGCCGCGCAGGGGCATGACGACCCGACGTACGGCACGCAGCACGAATGGACGTCCGTGCAGGAGGAAGGCATGAACAGTCTGCCGCAGGACAGCTTCGCGGAGCCGATGGACGCGGAGGAGGCGGCGCGCAACTCCTGGCGCGCGCTGCTTGCGCGCAACGTGGGGCGCAACGTGCTCGTGCGTTTTCTGATGGGCACGCAGAACCTCATCACCGTCGAGGGCGAGCTGTACGAGGTCGGCACGGATTACATCGTGATCTACCAGCCGCTCTGGGACAGCCACATCACCGCCGACCTCTACTCGGTCAAGTTCGTGGAATTCCGCGAGCCGCCGGGGGTCATGACGCTGAATTAATTAAAAAGCTCTTTGCCGAAAGGCAAAGAGCTTTTTATGTTCGGTTTTTACGCCTTCTGCGCGACCGCGACGAGCTTCGCGAACGCGGCGGGGTCGTTGATCGCCATTTCGCTGAGCATCTTGCGGTTGATGGAGACGTTCGCCTGCTTGAGACCGTGCATGAACGTGGAATAGTTCATACCGTTGGCCTTGCACGCCGCGCTGATGCGGGTGATCCACAGCGAGCGGAAATCGCGCTTTCTGAGGCGGCGGCCGACGTAGGCGTAGGTCAGGGACTTCATGACCTGCTCGTTGGCCATCTTATAGTGACGGGACTTGTTGCCCCAATAACCCTTCGCGAGGCGGAGGGTCTTGTTCCTTCTCTTGCGCGTCATCATCGCGCCTTTTACACGTGCCATATCAATAAGCTCCTTTCAGCGTACTTTCGTAAAATTATTTGTAGGGGATCATCTTGTGGATGGTCTTTTCCTTCGTCACGTCGGCATAGCCGCCCTGACGCAGTCTGCGGGTACGCTTGGTGGGCTTCTTGGTGAGGATGTGGCTCTTGAAGGCCTTGGCGACCTTGACCTTGCCGGTCTTGGTCAGGTTGAAGCGCTTCTTGGCGCCGCTGTGGCTTTTCAGCTTGGGCATGGTGATTACTCCTTTTTCAAAGTTATTCTTCTGTTACTTTCCGCCCTTGGGGGCAAGGAAGATGGACATGCTCGGCGAAGCGGAGTAGCAGGTCGCGTCCGATCTCGGTGTGCGCCATCTCGCGGCCGCGGAAACGCACAGAAACCTTGACGCGGTTGCCGTCAGTGAGGAACTTTTGGGCGTTTTTGAGCTTGGTATTGAAATCGCCGACGTCGATGCCGGGCGACATGCGCACTTCCTTGATCTCGACGACATGCTGGTTCTTGCGGGCTTCCTTCTCGCGCTTGCTCTGCTCGAAACGGAACTTGCCGTAGTCCATAAGCTTGCAAACGGGCGGATTGGCCTGCGGAGAAATCTTCACGAGGTCGAGGCCCTGCTCGTCGGCAATGCCCTGCGCCTGCGCGGCGGACATGATGCCGAGCTGCTCGCCGGAGGAACCGATCAGGCGAATCTCGCTGTCGCGAATCTCTTCGTTGAGCTGATGCACATTGCTGCTAATACCGAAGCACCCCCAAAAATAGATTTTACGCAAAGAAAAACGAGCGCGTCGCCGCACCCGTAAAACAAACGCAAAGTCGCCCGCAAGCGGGCTTCTTCGCACTTGATTGACCCTTTCGCTTCGCTGAGGGTGAGAACGGATGCGCCGTCCTTCTTTGTTTTGCGAACGCATGTTACCACGGGTTTCGCGCTTTGTCAAGCATTTTTTCGCATCCTGCTTCAAAATTTTTCCATTCCGCATATTTTCCGGCCGCGACGGCAACACTATGTCCTGTAGCAGAACGCCGGAAAGGAGGCTTGATGGCATGAAGAACAACCAGAACCAGAACAACAACCAGAATAACAACAATAACCAGAACAACAACCAGAACACCGAGCACAGCCAGCAGAACTGCAAGTAAGCAGCCGGAAGGGAAACGCGCTGCGACGCGTTTCCTTTACATAACACTTGCTTTTCCCACGGGGATACGATACAATATTAGCCGCGTGATGCGCACAGAACAGACAGAAAGGGCAGCGCGGTCTATGATGCAGGCGGTATCGGTATGGCTCCACGGCACGGCGGCGGGGAAGTTCCTGCTCACCATGCTTATCTCCATGGTGCCAGTTCTTGAACTGCGCGCCGGCGTGCCGGCGGGCGTCGCGATGGGGCTGTCGCCGGCGATGGCGCTGCTTGCCGGCGTGATTGGCAACATGATCCCCGTGCCGTTTGTGATCCGGTTTATCCGCAAGGCGTTCAAATGGGTGCGGATACATATTCCCAAGCTCGGCGGCTTTGTCGACCGGCTGGAGGCGCGCGCCTATCGCAAGATCGAGAGCAGGAACCTGCTGCGCTATGAGGCGTGGGGGCTTTTGCTGTTCGTCGCGATCCCGCTGCCCGGCACGGGCGCGTGGACGGGGTCGCTGATCGCGGCGCTGATGGACCTGCGGATCAAAAACGCCGTGCCGGTCATCTTCATCGGCGTGGTGATCGCGGGGCTTATCATGACGGCGCTGACCTATGGGGTGAGTTCGATCCTGTGAGTACTTTGGTTTTGGTGGTCTCCGATTCCCACGGAGAGTTGGAGAATATGTGCCGCGCCGTGGAGTTGACGCGTCCGCGGATGATCCTGCACCTCGGCGACGGCTGGCGCGACGCGGAGAAGCTGATGCAGCGCTATCCGGAACTGCCGCTGGAACGCGTGCCGGGCAACTGCGACTACGCCTGCTTCGGCGAGCGCGCGGAGCGCGTCCTGGAGATCGACGGCGCGCGCGTGATGATGTGCCACGGGCATACGCTCGGCGTCAAGACCGACCTCGGCATGCTGCTGCGCGCGGCGATCGAGCGCGGCGCGGACGCGGTGCTGTTCGGGCATACGCACAAGCCCTTCGTCGATATTCGCCGCGGCATCGTCCTGCTCAATCCGGGCAGCATCAAAAACCCGCTCCGCCCCACCTACGGCACGCTGACGATCGCGGACGGGAAGTGCGTCGCCGCGACCCATGTGCTGGAGGCGGCGGGGAGGACTTAAGTTGACATAAAACTTATAGTTTACATAACGACAAGCGGTCCCACCGTCGGCGGGGCCGCTTTCATATTTTCGGCGCGTCGGGGCAAACTTCCCAAAAAGGAGGTTTGCCATGGCGACCGCTTTCGTTCGCACCATATTGCTGTATTTTATCCTCATCGTCGGCCTGCGCGCGATGGGAAAGCGCCAGATCGGGGAGCTGGAGCCGATCGAGCTGGTGCTCACGCTGCTTATCTCCGACCTCGCCTCCGTGCCGATGCAGGATTTCGGCATCCCGCTCGTGAACGGCGTGATCCCGATTTTGACGCTGCTGTCGCTTTCCATGCTGCTCTCGTTTTTCTCGATGCGCAGCATCCGTTTTCACCGCCTTGTCTGCGGCAATCCGACCACGCTCGTCGAAAACGGCGTCATCCGGCAGGACGCGCTGCGCCGCAACCGCTTCACGCTCGACGAGCTTTTGGAGGAGCTGCGCGCCCAGGGCGTGACCGACCTCACGACCGTCAAATATGCGGTGCTGGAGACGAACGGACAGCTTTCGGTGCTGCTGCGCGCGGACGAATCGCCCGCGACGCCGAAGCAGCTCGGGCGTCCGGTGAAGGACGACGTTTGGCTGCCGGCGGTGCTGGTCAACGACGGGCGCGTGCTGAAAAACAGCCTGCGCGACAGGGGACTGGACGAGGCGTGGCTCGACAGGACGCTCCGCGACCGCGGATTCCGCGACGCGCGGGAGGTGCTGCTGCTGACCGTGGACGGCGCGGGTAAGGTTCTGTGCGTCGGAAAGGAGGGCGGAGGAAGGTGAAGTACTTCTGGTTTCCCATCGCCCTTTTGGCGCTGCTGCTTGCCGCTACGCTTTGGGCAGGCGCGGCGGTGCGCGATACCGTCGAACCGTGGTGCGCGGCGCTTACGTCGGCGTCGGACGCCGCGCGGCGGGGGGATTGGGACGCGGCGGAGCGCGCGCTCCATACGGTGGAGACGGCGTGGGAGCGGACGAGCGCGCTCTACCACACCTTCATCGAGCACGACGAGCTGGACGACGCCGAGGAACTGCTCACGCGCGCCCGCTCGGCGCTCTCCGCGCGGGACGGCGCGGCGTTTGCGGCGGAAACGGGCGCACTGATAACACAGCTTCGCGTGATCGCGGAGATGCAGGGCCTGAGCGTGCAGAACGTGTTGTAATAAAGAAGGGACGCGCCACGGCGCATCCCTTCTTGCCTTTATAACTAACTTATAACTTTTCCACCGCAAAGCGGTGCCCCTTGCAATGCGGGCAGGTGCAGCGCCACGAGCCGCCGCGCTCGACGAGACGGAGCACCTTGGCGCGGCGCTTGTAGTCCCACGTTTCGCCGCAGACGAGGCAGCGCAGACGGTAGCGGTACGGCTCCTCGCGCCGCGCGCGTCCGGCGGGGGCGAGGGAAGGGTCACAGCAGCGCTCCGGCGCGCAGCCGACCTCAAGGCAGGCCGCCTTCCACAGCCCGTCGTGCCCGTGCCGCTCGCGCGGACGGCGCAGCTTGACGAGGGCGTGGGCGTACTCGTGGCGGATCGTGTCGTAGAACACGTCGTCGGCGGCGTCCATCACGAAATCGGAGATGGTGACGCACTCGACGGTATTGCCCGCGTATTTGCAGCTTCCCAGCCGCTTCGACGCACGCGTGGAGACGCGAAGCGCGACCGGCTTCGTGTCAACGCCGCACAGAGCGTCGAGCCGGTCGTATTCGCGGCGGACGTCTTCAATGGTATGGAGCAAGGCTTATTTCTCGTCCATGAGCTTCGTAAGCTCGTGCATGAAGTCGTCGATATTCTTGAAGTGGCGGTGCACCGACGCGAAGCGCACGTAGGCGACCTCGTCGATGGGACGCAGCTTCTCCATCACCAGCTCGCCGATGTAGTCGCTGGAGATCTCGCGCTCCAAAGAGTTTTGCAGCGTCTGCTCGATCTCGTCGCTGAGCTTCTCGATCTCCTCGATGGACACGCGGCGCTTTTCGCAGGCGCGGATCATGCTCGCCGTGACCTTTTCGCGGTCGAAGCTCTGGCGGCTGCCGTCCTTCTTGACGACGATCATGGGAAGGCTCTCCACCGTCTCGTAGGTGGTGAAGCGCTTGGCGCAGCTCAGGCACTCGCGGCGGCGGCGGATGCTGCTGCCCTCTTCGGCGGGGCGGGAATCGACGACCTTGCTCTCACTGTGGCCGCAGTAGGGACACTTCATAATGAGACACCTCTTTACTACTCTTTTTCTCTCTCCTAATGTCGGAGCGGCGCGGCTTGGTTCCTGTCATTTGGAAAGTATATCATACTTTTTCGGAAAATGGTAGACATAATTTGAAAAAATTTTCCAAAAAGCGCAAGATGTAGTAGGGAGAGGGGAGGGGAACAACCGTTCTTGGGTCTCGCAACCGCTTGACGCGTTATCTGCTTGCGACCAGCATCGTTGCCGTGGAGGCGTCATAATCGACGGAAAAGCCGAGCTTTTCGCCAAGCTCGCGCAGCTTGAAGAAGTTGTTGCCGCCGATGTTGTAGGCGACAAGCTCCACGGCGGAGCCGTCGACCGTGAGCTTCTGCGAGCTGGGGACGGCGCTCGCGGACTTGTCCGCTCCAAGCGCAAGCTCGCCGCCGACGGGAGCGTACGCTTCGCCGGTCCTGACGGCGATTTCGCCGCGTTCGGCGTCGTAGGCGACGGAGAACTGCGAGCCGGTACCGTTGAGCAGCGCCGCCATATCGCGCAGCTTAAAGAAGTTGCTGCCGTCGATGTTGTAGATCTCGGCGCTGCGTTCCTGACCGTCGACCGTGAGCTTCTGCGCGGTGAGCGCGACCTGCGGCTTTGCCGGAGCGGCGGGACGGGTCGGCCGGGCCGGACGGTCCGAACGGTCCAGCATCGAAAGGACCTCCTGCACGGCGCTTGCGTAATCCGCCGCGCCGGATTCGTTCGGGTGCATGGAATAGGAACTGACCAGAGTCTGCCGGTTCAGATCCTGCGCCTGCGCGCCGAAGATGAACCCGTTGATGTGTGCGTCCGCCGTGCCCGCCTCGTGCCCGTTGAACAGGTCTTCCACCGACGCGAACCAAATGTCAAGCCCCTCTTCGCGGCACTCTTCGACGAGCTGCTCCAGCTCCGCGTTGAACCAGACCGCCGATTTGTTGAGCAAGGCGGCTTTTCCGGCGGGGAACACGCCGGAGCCGTCTTCGACGACGCCCACGAGCGTGGGATAACCGGCGACGATGATCGCCGCCTGCTCGCCCGCGCGGTCTGCGATGGCAAAGTAGGCGGATTTGATCTTGTCCCTGATCGTGCTGCGATAACGCCATTGGATCTCGTCCAGCACGAGCGCAAGCTCGTCTTCGCTTTTGAGCGCGGCGCTGGTGAGGATGCTTTCGAATCCGACATCGTTTCCGCCGATCGTCACCGTGACGAAATCGACGCTTCCCTCAATTTCATCAAAAATATCGAGCTGCGGCTTCAGGTATTCCGTCCCCGTCAGGGCGGAGCCGTCCTCGGCGGCGATGTTGTAGGTTTTCGCCTGCGCCTGCGTGAGATGCTCCGTGGTCGCGCCGGACGCTGCGGCAAAATACCAATTTGTGCCGCGATGATCCGCCGTCGTTCCCGAAAGCCCCTTGAGCCTGAGCCGACCCGGCCACGATTTTGCCGAGCGGTGCGCGAGCCAATCGGGGTCCGCCGCCTTTTCCGAGGCCGCCTTGTCCTGCCCGTAGCGGTATCCCCTCGCCGGACGAGTAGGAATCGCCGAGCGACACGATGATCTTTCCGCCGGAGGCGGCCGCCGCGGGGGCGCACAGGCCCGCCGCGCAGGACAGGAGCATGCACGCGCAGAGCGCCGTGCGGAGGAGCTTGTGAGCGATATGACGCATGGGTTATGACCTCCTGATAAAAAATTATTGTCCGTCAAGCGCAGTTTAACATAGAGCGCGGCGGCTTTCAAGCGCGCAAAAACGCGAGGGCCGCGCTCCGTCGGGAGAAACGTTATGACGGCAATCCCTCATGACGGGGCAAAAGACACAAAAGAAATGCAAAATTTTTGTCAAAAAGAATGAATTCCAAAATTGGGAGAGGTTTTCCTTGCGGAACACCGGAACGATGATTATAATACTTTTGCGCAAAACAGGTTTGTTAAAAAAATGACGAACCAACCAAATTTATAGCGAAGGAGCAAAAGAGTATGGATTTTCATCTGTCCAAAGAGCATGAGCTGGCTCGAAAGATGTACCGCGAATTTGCGGAGACCGAAGTAAAGCCCTTGGCCGAGGAAGTGGACGAGACCGAGGAGTTCCCGATGGAGACCGTCAAGAAGATGGCCAAGCTCGGTATGATGGGCATCTACTTCCCGAAGGAATACGGCGGCGCCGGCGGCGACGTGCTTTCTTACGCCATGTGCGTCGAGGAGCTTGCCAAGGTCTGCGGCACCACCGCGGTCATCGTTTCCGCGCACACCTCCCTTTGCTGCGCGCCGATTTTTGAGAACGGCACCGAGGAGCAGAAGCAGAAGTACCTCCCCGACCTTCTCTCCGGCCGCAAGATCGGCGCCTTCGGCCTGACCGAGCCGAACGCCGGTACCGACGCCTCCGGCCAGCAGACCATTGCTGTTCTGGACGGTGACCATTACGTACTCAACGGCTCGAAGTGCTTTATTACCAACGGCTCCGTCGCCGACACGTTCGTCGTCTTCGCGATGACCGACCCGAAGAAGGGCAACCACGGCATTTCCGCGTTCATCGTCGAGCGCGCGTTCCCCGGCTTCTCCAGCGGCAAGCATGAGAAGAAGATGGGTATCCGCGGCTCCTCCACCACCGACCTCGTCTTCGAGGACTGCATCGTTCCGAAGGAGAACCTGCTCGGCAAGGAGGGCGAGGGCTTCAAGATCGCGATGAAGACGCTCGACGGCGGCCGTATCGGCATCGCCTCCCAGGCGCTCGGCCTCGGCGAAGGCGCCATCGACGAAGCGGTCAAGTACACCAAGGAGCGCGTGCAGTTCAAGCGCCGCCTCTCCCAGTTCCAGAACACGCAGTTCCAGCTCGCCGACATGCACACCCGCATGCAGGCCGCGCAGTATCTGGTCTACGCCGCGGCGATGAAGAAGCAGAACCACGAGGATTACTCGATGGACGCCTCCATGGCGAAGCTGTTCGCGGCCGAGGCCGCGTCCGACGTGACGCGCCGCGCCGTGCAGCTGTTCGGCGGCTACGGCTACACCCGTGAGTATCCCGTCGAGCGCATGATGCGCGACGCGAAGATCA
>CAMVGI010000038.1 GCA_947166955.1 uncultured Clostridia bacterium
ATCGCGCCGATGAACAGGCCCACCAGCACCGACGGCGAGGTCAGCGTGAAGTTGAGCGTCTCGTCCGTGCGCTCCTGCACGATGTTGACGTAGCTCACCAGCAGCGCCAGCGCGGTGAGCGACGCCGAGCCGATGGCAAAGCCCTTGCCGGTCGCCGCGGTGGTGTTGCCGAGCGAGTCCAGCGCGTCCGTGCGCTCGCGCACCTCGTCGGGCATGAGGCTCATTTCCGCAATGCCGCCCGCATTGTCCGCCACAGGGCCGTAGGCGTCCGTCGCAAGCGTGATCCCCAAGGTGGAGAGCATCCCGACGCCCGCGATGCCGATGCCGTAAAGCCCTTGGTTGAACGCCGCCGTGAACGCGCCGGAACCGTCCACAATCGTCACCGAGCCGCCCGCCGAGAAGTAAGAAACCAGCACGGCGGCGGCGACGATCAGGATCGAGGTCATCGTCGAGCGCAGTCCGAGTCCGATACCGCCGATGATGATGGTCGCCGCTCCGGTCTCTGAGGCGTCCGCCAGCTTCTGCGTGGGCTTATAGGTGTCCGAGGTATAATATTCCGTAAAGTAGCCGATGGCGCAGCCGCCGACCAAGCCGCAGAGGATCGCAACGTAGACGCCCCACGAGCCGACGATGAAGTAGGTCAGCGGCGCGGCGAGTACGGCGGAGAGCGCCGCCGCGGTGTAGGTGCCGGTGCGCAGGCTCTTGAGCAGGGATTCCTGTGTGGCGTCCTCCTTCGTCTTGACAAGGAAGGAGCCGAGGATGGAGCACAATATGCCGCAGACGGCAAGCGCCACGGGCAGCAGCATGCCGGAAAAGCCGTAGCCGCCCGCCGCGCCGAGGGCAAAGGTGGCGAGGATGGAGCCGACGTAGGATTCATACAGATCCGCACCCATGCCAGCGACGTCGCCCACGTTGTCGCCCACGTTGTCCGCAATGGTGGCGGGGTTGCGCGGGTCGTCTTCGGGAATGCCCGCCTCAACCTTGCCGACGAGGTCGGCGCCGACGTCCGCCGCCTTGGTGTAGATGCCGCCGCCCACGCGCGCGAACAGCGCCATAAAGCTTGCGCCCATGCCGTTCATGACCATGATGTTGCCAAGCGTCGAGGGATCGTCGATGCCGAAGGCGAAGCGCAGCACAAAGAACCACATCGTGATGTCCAGCAGCCCCAGCCCCACAACGGTGAAGCCCATGACGGAGCCGGAGGAAAACGCCACGCGCAGCCCGCGGTTCAGGCTCTCGCTTGCCGCCTGCGCGGTGCGGGCGTTGGAATTGGTGGCAATGCGCATGCCGATGAAACCGGCGAGCATCGAAAACACGCCGCCCGTGAGAAACGCGAAAGGCGTAAACTGCGACAGAATTCGCCCGCCCGAGGCGAACGCCATAAGAAGCAGCAGTACAAACACAACGGCAAAGACCTTGAATACCGTCGTGTACTGGTGCTTGAGATAGGCGTTTGCTCCCTCGCGGATCGAAGTCGCGATCTTCCGCATCACGTCGTTTCCCTCCGAATAGGAGAGGACTTTTTTGCGCTGGAGCGATGCAAACAGCAACGCAACCGCCGCGCCGAGGAAACCGATGAAAAGATACTGTTCCATGTCTGCGACCTCCTTATATATTATCTGCTGTTTTTTTCAACGCCCTTCGCATCCGTCCGCCGTTTCGCCGCAGAGAAGCGCGAGAAAAGCCTCGTTTGTCATGCCGACGAAACAGCGGGATGCGTCAACGCCCCGGAGTGCCGCCTCAAACTGTTCCTTTTCGGGACGCAGGCCGATAAACCGCTCGGCGAGCGCCTCCGGTTCGTCGATGCTGAAGAAATCGCCGCGAAACGCGAGACTGCCGATCACACCGTGTTCCACGGCGAAATACGCCTCGACCGTACCGCAGCCTTCTATGCGCGCCCGGCGCAGCAGCGTACACTCCGGCGACGCGCCGTAGTTCCACGCGTAGGTCGCGTAACGCTCCGCGCGCAGCTTTTCGATGGCGTCGAGGTCCTCCGCCGTCAGATCGTAGGGCGCGCCCGGCGTTTCGCGCAGCACGTTTTGCAGGAGCGTTTCCCGAAATGTCGAGAGCGTGCAGTCGGAAGGCAAAAGCGGGCGCACGTTTGTCACGCGGCTGCGGACGGATTTGACGCCCTTGGCGCGGATCTTGCTCTCGTCGACGCGCAGCGCGTCGGCAACGACGCTTAGGTCCGAATCGAACAGGATCGTGCCGTGGTGCATGACGCGGCCCTCGCGCAAATATTGGGAATTACCTGAAAACTTTTTCCCGTCGATGACGATGTCGTTGCGGCCGTTGACCTCGGCGCGAATTCCAAGCTGCTCCAGCGTGCGCACGACCGGCAGGCAGAACAGCCGGAAATCCAGCTTCGAGGTATCACCCGCGTCCATGATGAAGGTGAAGTTCAGGTTGCCGAGATCGTGGTACACCGCGCCGCCGCCGGAAAGCCGCCGCACGACGCGTATCCCATGCGCGCGGACATAGGGCTCGTTGATCTCGGCGAGCGTGTTTTGGTGCTTGCCGATGATGATGGCGTTGTCGTTCCGCCAAAGCATGAAGTAGGCGCGATCGCGCGGCAGGGCGTCAAATACATACTGTTCCGTCGCGAGATTTCGCGCGGGGTCGACGCCGTCGAGCACAAGATAAGACAGCTCCATCACTCGATCTCCTGCCCTGCGATCTGGTAGCAGTGGATGATGTGCAGACGCATCACCGTGCGCGCCGCCTCGGCACTGCGCGAGCGAATGCAGCGGACGATCTCCTGGTGATCCTGCAGCGAATAGTCGACACTCTCCTTAAAGAAAAGAAGGTCGGCGATGATCGACTTGTTGATGATGGGCAGCAGGCGCTCCATCAGGTGATTGTGGCTCGCCATGGAGATGGCGTTGTGAAAATCTTGTTCCTCCTTGAGAACGCTCTTGCCCTCGGCGGCAAGCTTCTCTATGCGCGAACGGCAGTTGTCGATGTGTGCGATCTCCTGCTCGGACGCGCGCTTGGCGGCGTAGTATGCCGCCATCGGTTCGACCATGAGGCGGATCTCCAGCAGGTCGCGTATCGTCGCGTCTGGCGCCGAAAAAGGCGCGGAGGACCCATCCGCCGCGGCGGGGTCGCTGGAGATCACGTAAGTTCCGCGCCCGCGCCGAATCTCCACCAGCCCGCGCGTACAGAGAATACGGATCGCTTCCCGCAGCGTCACGCGGCTGATGCCGAGTTCCTCCGCGAGTTCCAGTTCGTTCGGCAGCTTGTCACCCGCGCGAAACCTCTGCTCCACGAGAATCATGTCCATGATCTCGTGCGCCGCCTGCTCCGACAAGGAAGCAGCTGTGATTGCCCTGCTCATGACGTACCTCCATCCTCAGGATGAAGACATCTTACGACAGATGTATGGAAAACTCAATGCGCAAAAGAGAAAAACCCCAAAATCGTCAGAAGCGACAGGAACGGAGGAAAAAAATGGCTATTTTGCTAAAAATGAGCGTACGGCACGAGTTACGATTGACATTTATGTGAAATTCGCATACACTTATAGCACTTTAAAGCATACACTTATAGCACTTTGAAGAGGTTGGTTGTTCGCATCCGAAGACTGCGGAGAGGTTAGTTGTCTGCATCCAGGCGCCGCGGAGGGCAACTTCTCGGAAAAGACATCAGACATCACGGAGGTGCGCGGATGGAACAGGCGCTGCGCGTGACGCTTGTGGCCAACGCCGGACTGCTGCTCGAATACGACGGCACAACGCTTCTTCTCGACGGTATCTACGGGCGCGAGGGGCATCCGTTCAGCAATTTGTCGGACGACGTCTGGCGGCGGATGCTGAACGCGGAGCATCCCTTTGAGAAGATAGATTATCTGCTCTTTACCCACGCGCATCCGGATCATCTCAGCCCTGAAATGACGCTTAAATTCCTGGAGCGGCGCGGCGTAAAGGGTGTGTTTCTGCCGGACACGCGCAGCGTACGCCAAAGCGGACTGGTGTCGTGGCTCGAACGGAGCGGGACGCCCGCCGTTCTTCTCTCGGATGCGACCAACCGCGCGGCGTACCGCATCGAGCCGCAGATCGAGGCACGGCCTTTCCGCACGCGGCATTTGGACGGCGCGTACGCGGACGTAAGGCACTTCTGTTACTTGCTGGACTTCGGCGGCAAGCGCGTGCTCATTACCGCCGACGCCGATTACGTCCACGAAGACTTCGCCGCTCTGAACGAAACGCATCTGCGCGCCGTATTCGTCAATCCGCTCTTTTTCTCCGCGCTTCGGACGGGGCGCTTCTTTCACGGCAGGCTGGATACGGAGGCGGTCTGCGTCTACCACATCCCCTTCCGGGAGGACGACGCGGCCGGCATGCGCGGGAGACTTGCCCGCGCCTTCGCTCTTTGGCGGGCGGAGCTGCCGGACGCGATCCTGCTTTCGGAGCCGTTTGAGCGTCTTACGCTTTGAGCGCGCGGCATAAGTCAATGGGTACACATTCATTAAAATATAAAAACGAGGAGGAGTTTCTATGGCGGAGTATGATATCCGAATGGCGGAGGGCAAAATCTCCCGCGTCGTGCCCCTGCGCCTGACGCCGGGCACCGACGTGCTGTTGGGACTGACCGAGGCGTGCAGACGCGCGAAGATCAATAACGGCGTGATCCTCAGCGCGATCGGCTCTCTCGACGGGGTGTGCTACTGCAATCCTGTCGAGCTTCCGACCAAGGCGGGCTACGGCTACGGCGAAGTGCTGCATCTCACCGGCCCCATCGAGTTGCTTTCCGCGTCCGGCATCATCTGCCACGACGACGAAGGCAACACCAACCTGCATGTCCACGTCTCCCTCAGCGACCGCCACGGCGGCGGGCACGGCGGGCATTTGGTCGAGGGCACGAAGGTGTTGCTGACCGTGGATGTCGTCATCGCGGAGATCGAGGGCATGGTCATGGGGCGCAAGTTCGACGACGAGCTTGAGGTTCCTTTGTTTGCCCCGCGGCAGGCGTAAGACGCGCAAAACGATATAAAGCGCCACGAAGAATGACGTTTTTATATGATTTCCCGAAACAAAAGAATATTATTTTGAGAAAGGCGTGAAAACATTGGCAAAGGCGAAAAAAGCGGAGGGATACTCCAAGGAGTTCCTGCTGGATCTGTATCGCACAATGGTACGCATCCGCTCGTTTGAGGAGCACGCGGCCGAGTGCTTCACGAAGGGTATGCTCGCGGGCAACATCCACCTGAGCATCGGCCAGGAGGCGGCGGCTGCGGGCGCGTTCGCAGCCATGCAGCCGCAGGACTTCTTCACCAGCACGCACCGCGGCCACGGCCACGCCATTGCGCGCGGCGGCGACCCGAAGCTCTGCATGGCGGAACTGTTCGGCAAGAAGACCGGCTACTGCAAGGGCAAGGGCGGTTCGATGCACATTGCCGACATGGCAAAGATGAACCACCTCGGCGCGAACGGCATCGTCGGCGCGGGCCAGTGCATCAGCGCGGGCAGCGCGCTGGCAAGCAAGATCATGGGCGACAACAGCGTCACGATCGGCTGCTTCGGCGACGGCTCGACGAACGAGGGCTCGTTCCATGAGTCGCTGAATATGGCGGCGACGTGGAAGCTCCCGATGGTCTGGTTCATTGAGAACAACTGCTACGGCGTCTCCACCGAGATCCACCGCGTGACCAACACGCCCGACATCGCGACCCGCGCGGCGGCGTACAACGTCGAGTACGCGGTCGTGGACGGCACCGATCCCGTGGCGGTGTACGAAACGATGGTCAAGGCGCTCAAGCACGCGCGCAGCGGAAAAGGGCCGTTTGTCGTCGAGGCGAAGGTCTACCGCTATCAGGGCCACTACTGCGGCGACCCCGCCGTGTATCGCCCCGCGGAATACATGGAGAACGCGCTCAAGAACGACGCGATCGAAAAGATGGGCAAGAAGCTCAAGGCGCTCGGCGTCAAGGACGCGGAACTCGAGAAGATCAAGGCCGACGCGAAGGATGAAATGGACGCCGCCGTGAAGTTCGCGGATGAGTCGCCGTATCCCGATCCCAGCGAGGTCCTTGAGGATATGTATACGGCTGATAACGAAAGGTGTGTGGCAAGATGAGCAAGAAATTAAGCGTCAGCAAGGCCATTCGCGAAGGCCTGCATGAGGAAATGCTCCGTGACGACAAGATGTTCATCATGGGCGAGGATATGGCGGTCATGGGCAACGTGTTTGCCATCACCACCGGTTTTCTGGACGAATTCGGCCCCAACCGCGTGATCGATACCCCGATCTCCGAGGAGGGCTTCATGGGCATGGCGGTCGGCGCGGCGATGCGCGGCATGCATCCCTGCGTCGAGCTGATGTACGACGACTTTGTCACCGAGTGCGCCGATCCCCTGTTCAACCAGGCAGCGAAGCTCAAGTACATGTCCGGCGGCCAGTGCTCGATCCCGCTGGTGCTCCGTATGCCGATGGGCTCCGGACGCCGCAACGCCGGTCAGCACTCCCAATCCCTTGAGGGCATGGTGTGCCACTTCCCCGGCCTCAAGGTCGTCGCCCCCTGCACCGCCGAGGACGCCAAGGGCCTCATCAAGGCCGCGCTGCGCGATCCCGACCCCGTGGTCGTCATGGAGCACAAGCTGCTCTACGCCCGCAAGGAAGAGATCCCCGACGGCGAGTACATCACGCCCATCGGCGAGGCGAAGGTCCGCCGCGAGGGCAAGGATCTCACCATCATCTCCTGGAGCCGCGAGGTCAACTTCTCCCTCGAGGCCGCTGAGACGCTTGCCCAGCAGGGCATCGACGTCGAGGTGCTCGACCTGCGCACGCTCGTCCCCGTCGACTGGGACGCGATCCGCAAATCCGTTTCCAAGACGCACAACGTCGTCATTGTCTCCGAGGAGGTCAAGCGCGGCAGCTACGCCGGCGAGCTTTCCGCGGAGATCAGCGAGGAGCTGTTCGACGAACTCGACGCGCCCGTGGAGCGCGTGTGCGGCCTGAACATCGTCTCCCCGTTCTCCCCGGTGCTTGAGGATCAGAACTTCCCGCATCCGGAGGATATCGTCAAGGCCGTCAAGCGCGTGTTGAACAAGTAAGAGGAGGGACGGTAGAAAATGGCACATGAAGTTTTGATGCCCCAGCTGGGCCTTACCATGGAGGAAGGCACCGTTTCGTCCTGGATCAAGCACGAGGGCGACGCGGTCAAGACCGGCGACGTGATTCTGGAGATCACGACCGACAAGCTTACCAACGAGGTCGTCAGCGAGTTTGACGGCACTCTTTTGAAGATCGTCGCGCAAGAAGGCGAGGATATCCCCGTCAAGGGCCTGCTGTGCTATATCGGCGAGCCCGGCGAGGCTGTCGGCGGCGCTGCTCCGGCTGTGGCTCCTGCCGCCGCACCCGCGGCTGCCGCTCCTGCCGCGGCGGCCCCCGCCGCCGCTCCCGCGCCCGTCGCGGCGAACGGCGCGCGTGTGAAGATCTCGCCGCTCGCGCGCAAGATGGCGGCGAAGCTCGGCGTCGACGTTACGAAGGTCGCCGGCACCGGCCCGAGCGGACGCATCGTCGCGCGCGATGTTGAGGCGGCTGCCGCCACCGGAACGGCTGCTCCGGCCGCCGCACCCGCCGCCGCCGCGAAGCCCGCGCCCAAGCCCGAGAGCGGCAATCTGCAGGAGGGCGACACCGTCGTCAAACTCGTGGGGATGCGCAAGGTCGTCGCCGAGCGCATGCTCGCATCCCACACCGAGATCCCGCCCGTCACGCAGAACATCAAGGTCGACGTCACCGAGCTGATGGCGTTCCGCAAGATGCTGCTTGAGACCACGGGCAAGAAGTATTCCGTCAACGACCTCATTTTGAAGGCGACCGCCAAGTGCCTGCGCGCGCATCCCGAAATGCTTGTGAGCTGGGATGGCAATCAGATCATCCAGCGCGCCCACGTCAACCTCGGTATGGCGGTCGCGCTCGACGCGGGCCTGATCGTCCCCGTCATCCGCGACGCGGACAAGATGAGCCTCGACACGCTTTCCGAGACCGCGAAGGATCTCGCCACACGCGCCAAGGAGAACAAGCTGGGCGCGGACGAGTACAAGGGTTCGACCTTCACGGTCTCCAACCTCGGCATGTTCGGAATCGAGACCTTCACCCCGATCATCAACCAGCCCGACGCGGCGATCCTCGGCGTTTGCGCCATTGAGGACGAGCTTGCTCTCAAGGATGGCCAGGTCGAGGTCCGCAAGGTGATGCGTCTTTCCTGCACGCTCGACCATCGCCTGCTCGACGGCGCGGTGGTCGCGAAGTTCGAAATGGATCTGCGCGACCTGCTGCAGAGCCCCATGAGCATCCTGCTGTAAGGAGGGCGAACGGATATGGCTTATGAACTGAAAATGCCCCAACTCGGACTCACGATGGAGGAAGGCACCGTTTCCAAGTGGGTCAAGAAGGAGGGTGACGCGGTCAAGGTCGGCGACGTGGTCGTGGAGATCACCACCGACAAGCTCACCAATGAGGTCACGAGCGAGGCCGAAGGCACGCTTTTGAAGATCGTGGCGCAGGAAGGCGACGACGTCCCCGTCAAGGGTACGCTCGCCTGGATCGGCAAGCCCGGCGAGGCCGTGGGCGGCGCAGCCGCTCCGGCAGCGGCAGCCCCCGCCGTCCCGTTCGCTCCCGCCGCTCCGGCGGCGAGCGCCAAGCCCGCAGGCGACAAGAAGATCATCGTCATCGGCGGCGGCCCCGGCGGCTACGTCGCGGCGATCCGCGCGGCACAGCTCGGCGCGAAGGTCACGGTCGTCGAGCGCGAGCACCTCGGCGG
>CAMVGI010000039.1 GCA_947166955.1 uncultured Clostridia bacterium
GCAGCTCGGCACGCCGGACATGAAGCTGCCCATCCGTTACGCGATGACGTATCCCAACCGTGCGCCGTCGCCCGCGGAGCCGCTCAATCTGCTGTCCTGTCCGCCGCTGACGTTTGCGCGGCCCGACGAAAAGACGTTTCGCTGCTTTGCCATCGCGCGGGAGTGCGCGAAGCGGGGCGGCACGTCCTGCGCGGTGATGAACGGCGCGAACGAGGCCGCCGTCGGCGCGTTTTTGGAGGAGAGGATCGGCTTTCATGATATTCCCGCGCTGGTGGAAACGGCACTGTCCGAGGTCGAACAGGTATCAAATCCGACGCTTGCGGATATTCTGGAAGCGGACGGTCAGGCACGCGCGAGCGTGAAAAAGCACATGACGTAGCAGAGGTTTCTATGGTTTATATTCTCATTGCAATTCTGATTTTCGGCGTTCTCATCGGTATCCACGAGTGGGGGCATTTCATCGCGGCGAAGGCGTGCGGCGTGCGCGTGAACGAGTTTTCCATCGGCATGGGCCCGCTTCTCGCGCAGAAGAAAAAAGGCGAAACGGACTACTCGCTCCGCCTTCTGCCCATCGGCGGTTATTGTGCCATGGAGGGCGAGGACGAAACTTCCGACGACCCGCGCGCGCTGAACCGGCAGGGCTTTTGGAAACAGTTTGTTATTTTTGTCGCGGGCGCGGCGATGAATTTCCTCATCGGCTTTGTGATCCTGCTGTGCCTGTACGCCACCGCGGCGGGGTTTTACACCAACGAGATCGTCGAGGTTGCCGACGGCTCCGTCAACGCGGGGCCGGACGGCATTATGGTCGGCGACGTGATCTATAAGGTCAACGGCGAGCGCATCTATATCCGCAGCGACGTATCCACCATCCTTGAGTACAAGTCCCGCGGCGATACGATGGAGATGGTCGTGCTCCGCGACGGGAAAAAGCTTGCGCGCACGCTGCAAAAGCAGACCTTTACCACGGAGGACGGACAGGAGTATCGGGCCTACGGCTTTTCCTACGGCAGCGTCGTCGAGGCGACGCCGCTGCTCAAGGTGAAATATGCGTGGTATAATGCGCTCGACTACGTGCGGCTCGTCCGGCTGAGCCTGCAAATGCTCATCACCGGCGCGGCGGGCGTGAAGGACCTGAGCGGACCGGTCGGCATCGTATCGACGATCTCGGAAATGGGGCAGGAGACCGAAGCGGCGGAGGGCTTTGCCGCGGCGCTGGAGAACGTGTTCTTTTTCGGCGCGCTCATCGCGGTCAACCTCGCGGTGATGAATCTGCTCCCACTGCCCGCGCTCGACGGCGGCAAGGTGCTGATTTTGATCGTGGACGAGATTGCCATGCTGCTGTTCAAAAAGAAGATCCCACAGAAGTTCGAGACGGTCATCAACGCCGCGGGTTTCGTCCTTTTGATGGGGCTGATGCTTTTCGTAACGTTCAACGATGTGAGGAAGCTGTTGTAAGGAGCGGTTATGAGCAAACAAATCACGGTCGGGGGCGTCGCCGTCGGCGGCGGCGCGCCGGTCAGCATCCAATCCATGTGCAATACGCGCACCGAGGACGCGAAAGCGACGATCCGCCAGATCCACGCGCTGGAGGAGGCGGGCTGCGAGATCGTCCGCGTTACGGTGCCGAATATGGAAGCGGCGCGCGCGCTGAGCGAGATCAGGGAAAACATCCGCATCCCGCTCGTGGCGGACATCCATTTCGACTATCGCCTCGCGGTGGAGGCGGCGGCGCGCGGGGCGGACAAGATCCGCATCAACCCCGGAAACATCGGAGGCGAGGAGAACGTACGCGCCGTGGTGGACGCCTGCCGCGCGCATCATGTGCCGATCCGCATCGGCGTTAACGGCGGGTCGCTCGAAAAGGAATTGCTTGCGAAATACGGCCGTGTGACGCCCGAGGCGCTGGTCGAGAGCGCGCTGGGCCATATCCGGCTGTTGGAGGAATACGATTTTACCGACATCTGCGTGAGCGTCAAGTCGAGCGACGTGCCGCTGAACATCAAGGCGTACCGCCTGCTGCGCGAGACGGTGGACTATCCGCTCCACCTCGGTGTGACCGAGGCGGGAACGCCGTCGATGGGGCTTGTCAAGTCCGCCGTGGGCATCGGAAGCCTTTTGTGCGACGGCATCGGCGACACGATCCGCGTGTCCTTGACCGCGGACCCGGTGGAGGAGGTCTACGCCGCCAAGCGCATTTTGCAGGCGTGCGGATTGCGCAGCTCCGGCGTGAACCTCATTTCCTGTCCGACCTGCGGGCGCACGTCGTACAATATGATTCCGCTGGTGGAGGAGTTGGAGCGCAGATTGGAGCATTGCGGCAAGCATATTACGGTCGCGGTCATGGGCTGCATCGTCAACGGCCCAGGCGAGGCGAGCGCCGCGGACATCGGCGTTGCCGGCGGAAAGGGCGAGGGGCTGATTTTCCGCCATGGCGAGGTGCTGCGCAAGGTGCCGGAGGCGCAGCTCGTGGAGGCACTGATGGACGAGATCGAGAAATTGTGAGATAAGGATATATTATGCCCGAAAGAAAACTGTTTTTTGAATTATTCAGCGACTTTTCACCGGATTTTACCCTGCGTCGGCATTTAAACGACGCGGTGGTGACCAATATGGTGCTTGAGGCGGAGAAGCGTGCGCTGACGCTCGAGCTGGAGACGGAGGAAGACTTCCCAGACGCGGCCTGCGCCGCGGTCGAGCAGCTCCTTGCGGAGCGTTACGAGCTTTCCGCCGTGAAGATACATACCCGCGTCGCGCCACCCAAGGCGGAGAACGGCAAGAACGCGGAGAAAAAGCCCAAGGCGAAGCCCAAGCGCATCATGGGCGAGGAGATCAAGGGAAAGATCACGCCGATGCGCGAGCTTTCCGCGACCATGGGACGCGTCGTTGTCGAGGGTATGGTCTTCAAGATCGACACCCGCGAGACCAGACGCTCCGGCTGGATCTTGCTGATCGAAATTACGGATTTTGCCGGCTCCGTCGTCGTACGCCTCATTCTGCAGGAGCGCGAGCTCAAGACCATGCTTGAGCGCATCAAGGAGGGAATGTGGCTGCGCGTGGCGGGCAAGATGGAGCTGACCTATGACGGCAGGGACATCCAGCTCAGCCCCTATTGCATCAGCGAGGTGCAGCACGAAGCCCGCAGGGACGATGCGCAGGAGAAGCGCGTGGAGCTGCATCTGCACACGAAGATGTCCAACATGGACGCGCTGACCGACACCAAGGGCGTCGTCAAGCTTGCCGCTTCGTGGGGGATGCCCGCCATCGCCATCACCGACCACGGCGTGGTGCAGGCATTTCCGGATGCCTGGAAAGCAGCGGGGGATAAAATAAAAATACTTTACGGCTGCGAGGGTTATTATGTAAACAATTTGGACGACCGGATCGCCGTCCACGGGACGCAGGACGCCTCATTTTCCGACGAGATCGTCTGCTTTGACATTGAAACGACAGGCTTGAACGTTGCGCAGGAGGCGATCACCGAGATCGGCGCGGTGCTGATGCGCGGCGGCGAGATCGTCGATACGTTCCAGACCTTTGTCGATCCCGAGCGGCGCCTGTCGCCGGAGATCGTGGGACGCGATGCTTGCCGGCGCGCCGAAGCTGGCGGACGCGCTGCGCGCGTTCCTCGACTTTGCGGGCGGCCGCATTTTGGCGGCGCACAACGCGGAATTTGACATCGGCTTCATCCGCGCGGGCTGCAAAAAGTGCGGCATCCCGTTCGAGCCGACCTATCTCGATTCTCTCATCTTTGCGCAGAACCTCCTGCCGGAACTCAAAAACCACAAGCTGGACGTGGTCGCGGAGGCGTTGAAGCTGCCCGCGTTCAACCACCACCGCGCGAGCGACGACGCGATCCCCGTGGCGCAGATGCTCTCGAAGTTCTTTCCCATGCTGGAAGCGCGCGGCGTGACGCGCATTCAGCAGGTCAACGGCGAGATGTTAAAGCTGCGCCCGCAGGGGAGCCGGTCAAACCGTTACCCGAAGCACATCATCCTCCTTGCCCAGAACAAGACGGGCCTTAAAAACCTCTACCAGCTCATTTCCGCGTCGTTTTTGAAGTATTATCACCGCAACCCCATCATCCCCAAGACCGAGCTGATCGCGCACCGCGAGGGGCTGATCATCGGCTCGGCGTGCGAGGCGGGCGAGCTGTTTCAGGCGGTCGCCGACCACAAGGATTGGGACGAGCTCAAGCGTATCGCATCGTTCTATGACTACCTCGAAATCCAGCCGCTTTGCAACAACCGCTTCATGGTGCGCAAGGGCAAGGTGCGCTCGGACGAGGATCTCAAGGAATTCAACCGCACGATCGTGCGTCTCGGCGAGGAGCTTGGAAAGCCCGTCGTCGCGACCGGAGACGTGCATTTTCAGGAGCCGGAGGACGAGGAGTACCGCCACATCATCCTCGCGAGCAAGAAATTCGAGGACGCGAATGCGCCTCTGCCGCTCTACTTCCGCACGACGGACGAAATGCTCCGGGAATTCGACTATCTCGGCAAGGAAAAGGCGTACGAGGTCGTCGTAACGAACACGCGGATGATCGCGGACATGGTGGAGAACATCGAGCTGCTGCCCAAGGGCAAGCTGTTCCCGCCGCGCCTTGAAAACTCCGAGGAAGACCTCAACCGCATGGTGTGGGAGAAGGCGCACGCGCTCTACGGCGAAGAACTGCCCGAGCTGATCGAGAAACGCCTCAAGGTTGAACTCGATTCCATCCTCGGCAAGTACGACGTCGTTTACATGAGCGCGCAGAAGCTGGTGCAGCGCTCGCTCGAAAACGGCTACCTTGTCGGCTCGCGAGGGAGCGTAGGCTCGTCGCTGGTCGCCTACATGGCGGGCATCACCGAGGTCAACTCGCTCCCGCCGCACTATCGCTGCCCCAAGTGCAAAAACGTCGAGTTCGTCACCGACGGCAGCTACGGCTGCGGCGCGGACATGCCGGACAAGGTCTGCCCCAAGTGCGGCGAAAAGTACGTAAAAGACGGCTTCGACATCCCGTTCGAGACGTTCCTCGGCTACGGCGGCGGCAAGGTGCCGGATATCGACCTGAACTTCTCGGGCGAGTACCAATCCCGCGCGCATCAGCACGCCATCGAGATGTTCGGCAAGACGCAGGTGTTCCGCGCGGGCACGATCGGCACGCTCGCGGAGAAGACCGCCTACGGCATGGTGAAGAAGTATCTGGAGGAGAACGGGCGCGAGGCGGGCGGAGCCGAGATCGACCGCCTGACGGTGGGCTGCGTCGGCGTGCGGCGCACGACGGGGCAGCACCCGGGCGGCCTCGTGGTCGTACCGGACGACTTGGACGTGGAGGATTTCTGCCCCGTGCAGCATCCCGCGGACGACCCCGAGAGCGACATCATCACGACGCATTTCGAGTATCACTGCATGGAGGACAACCTCCTAAAGCTCGACATGCTCGGCCACGATGACCCCACGATGATCCGCATGCTCGAAAATCTTACCGGCGTCAACGCAAGGCAGATCCCGCTCGACGACCCCGACACGCTGAGCCTGTTCACCTCGTCGAAGGCGCTCGGCTTTGAGAACGACGATCTGCTCGGCCCCACGGGCGCGGTGGCGATCCCCGAGTTCAACACGCGCTTCACGCGACAGATGCTCGTCGACACGCAGCCGAAGGACTTCAATACGCTCCTGCGCCTTTCGGGCTTTTCCCACGGCACGGACGTGTGGCTCGGTAACGCGAAGGACCTCATTTTGAGCGGTACGGCGAGCGTTCTGGAGACGGTCGGGTGCCGCGACGACATCATGCTCTACCTCATTTCCAAGGGTCTTGAGCCGAAAATGAGCTTCAAGATCATGGAGTCCGTCCGCAAGGGCAAGGTCAAGAAGAACGGCTTTGAGGACGGCTGGGTGGACGCGATGCATGACCACGACGTGCCGGAGTGGTATATCGACTCGCTCTCGAAGATCGGCTACCTGTTCCCGAAGGCACACGCGGTCGCGTACGTGATGATGGCGTTTCGCATCGCGTGGTTCAAGGTGCACGAGCCGCTGGCGTTCTACGCGACGTTCTTCTCGGTGCGCGCGAAGGCGTTCGACGCGCAGGAGTGCTGCTTCCCGAATGCGGCGGAGGGCGCGGAGAAGACCAAGCGCCGCATCCGCGAGATCGAGGAGAAGAAGAACAAGAAGGAGACCACCGCCGTCGAGGAGGACCTGATGACGACGCTGGAGGTCTGCTATGAGTTCTATCTGCGCGGCTTCCACTTCGACAACATCGACATCTTTAAATCCGACGCGACGAAGTTCCTCATCACCGAAAACGGTCTGCTCCCGCCGTTTACGAGCGTGCGCGGGCTTGGCGAGGCCGCGGCGCAGGACACGGTCGAGAAGCGCGTGGGGAAGGACTTCATCTCCATCGAGGAGTTTGCCATGACCTGCAACAAGCTCTCGAAAACGCACATCGAGCAGCTTCGTGCGCTGGGCGCGTTTGCGGGCATGAGCGAGACGAGCCAGATCTCGCTGTTCGGATAAGCGTTTCTGAAAAGAGCTTTTGTTTCTGAACCCATTTCTCTCTTTCTCTTGCGAAAGAGAAAAACGGTTTCAGACTGCCAAAGAGAGAAAGCCGCTTTTTGGACGCTGCGCTTTGCGCCTTCTTCCGGCGCGCTTTGCCGATACGGCCTGCCTCGCGTTCCGCTGGCGCTGCGTTTCATATTTCGGAGGCGCGCTGCCTCGTCTGGAAGCGCGCCTGCGTTTTACCTGCAAGAGCACCGAAATAGGTGCGTTTGACCTGATGTATGAACCCGTTTGGTAACATCCATATGGGTGATAAACATGGAATTCAGACGCATCCGCGATTTACGCGAAGACCACGACAAGTCGCAAAAGGCGATGGCAGACCTTTTGCATCTACATCGAAATGTCTACCATCGTTATGAAAGCGGCGAACGGGAAGCGCCCGCTTGGGTCGTTATTCAGCTAGCGGAATACTATAACGTCAGTACGGACTATATCTTCGGCTTAACAGACGACCCAAAGCGGAAATGAGGATCCTCGCGACTTTCTGCTTCGCGTTTGCGGCGGGGACGTTCGGCGCGCAGTATTTGCTGCCGCATTGGCTTTTGCCGTACGCGGCGGCGGGCTTTGCCGTGCTCGGCGCGCTGTGGGCGGCTGCCGCGCGGGGCGACCTGCGGCGGCGCGCGCTGCTCGTGTCGCTCGGGCTTTCGCTTGCGCTTGTGTACGATTGGGCGTATGTGCGGCATGTGCAGCAGCCGTTTGAGGCGATGACCGGTACGACCGATACGCTGACGCTGGAGCTTGCCGACTATCCGACGCCGACCGAGTACGGCAGCCGCGCCGAGGTGCGTATCCTCGACAGGGGACTGCACGGCAAGGCGGTTTACTATGGCGGAGAGGAACTGTCGGAGCTGGGGCCGGGCGCGCGTTTGGTCGCACGGGCGGAGATACGTTCGGCGGCGACCATTCGCGAAAGCGAGGTGTCGACGTTCACCTCGCGCGGCGTCTACGCGCTGCTCTACGGCAGGGGAGAGGCGGCGGTCGAGCAGGGTAACGAGGGCGCGCTGCGCTATTTGCCGCAGCGGCTTGCGAGGCGGATGCAGGAGACCGTTTCCGCAGTCTTTCCGGAACGCACGGCGCCGTTTCTGAACGCGCTCCTGCTCGGCGACCGCTATGAGCTGACCGAGGAGGACGGAGCGAATCTCAGCGAGGCGGGGCTTTACCACATAACCGCGGTTTCCGGCCTCCACTGCGCGTTTTTGGTGTCGCTGTTCGGCTTTTTGATCGGAAAGCATCGCGGAAAACTGCTCTCCGCGGTCACGATACCCGTTCTTGCGCTCTACGCGCTGATCGTCGGCTTGACGCCGTCGGTCGCGCGTTCCTGCATCATGCTTTCGATGGGGCTGATCGCGCCGGTTTTCGAACGTGAAAACGACGGACCGACCTCGCTTTCGTTCTCGCTGTTTCTTCTGCTGCTGCAAAACCCCTTTGCGGCGAAAAGCGTCTCGCTGCAGCTTTCCTTTGCCGCGATGCTGGGGCTGATTTTGCTCACGACGCGGCTCTACGAGCGTATCCGTGCGCGAAACGAGAAGCGCAGGCTGAGCCGCGGCGCGTGGTTCGTGCTCGGCTCTCTGTCCGCGACGGCGGGCGCGCTGGTGTTCACCGTCCCGCTGAGCGCGTATTACTTCAACCTGCTGGTACTCGTCGCGCCGCTGAGCAATCTGCTGTGCCTCTGGGCGGCGAGCCTGACCTTTGCCCTCGGGCTTGCCGCGGCGCTGCTGGGCTTCATCTGGCTTCCGGCGGCGCGGCTGCTTGCCTATCCGCCGCATTGGGGCGCGCTGTATCTGCTCACGGCGGCGAAATGGCTCGCGAAGCTGCCGTATCATGCCGTCTACTTCTCGAACGCCTATCTGCGGCTGTGGCTCGCCTACGTCTACGCGCTCTTCGGCACGTGCTTTCTAGCAAAGCGCGGAAAGCTCCGGTTCGTTTCGGCGGGCGTTCTCGCGGCGGCGACGCTGGCGCTGACGCTTTGGCTGAACGCGGCGCCGCTGCATGGCGGAGCGCTTCATATCACGGCGCTCGACGTCGGACAGGGGCAGAGCGTGGCGCTATTGTCGAAAGGCGCGGCGGCGCTCGTGGACTGCGGGACCAAGTCCTACGGCAGCGCAGGGAGCGTTGCGGCGGACTATCTGCGCGGCGTCGGCGTGCGGAGGCTTGACTGCGTCGTGCTCTCGCATTACCATGCCGACCACTGCAACGGCCTCGCGGCGCTG
>CAMVGI010000040.1 GCA_947166955.1 uncultured Clostridia bacterium
GTTCCCGCCGCCCCGTTCCCGCCGTGCGGCCGAGCAGAAAGACCGTCGCGGCGCCGAGCGCCGTCATCGCAAAGGTGAAAAGCGTACCGAGCGCGGCAAAGCCGAGCGCACGCAGCATATGACCAACGCCTTTCGCGAAAGATTTGCAGGCGTTTGATGACCTGTATGCCAGTATAAGCGCGCTCGCGCAAAAGGGTGCGAAAAAGCGGCCTCCCTATCGGGAAGCCGCCTCGATCACATGCTCGCACAGCACCGCGGTCGTCACCGCGCCGACGCCGCCCGGCACGGGCGTAAACGCGTCCACGATATTCGCAATCTCGTCCGTGCGCGTATCGCCGCAGAGCGAACCGTCCGGCAGAACGTGGATGCCCACGTCCACCACCGTCTGCCCCGCGCGCACGTGCTCCGCGCCGATCAGCCCCGCCTTTCCCACGGCGACGACCAGCACGTCCGCCTCGCGGCAGAGCGCGGGAAGGTTTTCGCTCTTGCTGTGGGCGACGGTGACGGTCGCATCCTCCGCAAGCAGCAGCAGCGCCGCGGGCCTTCCGATCACGAGGCTGCGCCCCGCCACGACCGCGCGTTTGCCCCGCAGCGGGACGTTGTAGTGGCGCAGCAGCTTGACGCACGCCTCCGCCGTGCAGGGCGCGAAGCCCGCGGAACCGGCCTTATCCCCCGCGTAAAGCGCCGCCATCGACGCGCGCGTTACGCCGTCGACGTCCTTCTCCGGCGCGACGGCGGCGCAGGCCGCCGCGTCGTCATAGCCCTCCGGCAGCGGGCGGAACAGCAGGATGCCGTGCACCGAGCGATCGGCGCCGAGCGCTTGCAGCTCGCGCACAAGCGCCTCCTGCCCCGCGTCCCGCGCCAGCGCGACGCGGCGCGTTTCGACGCCGCACTGCTCGCAGCGCTTCATCGCGCCGCGCTCATAGGCGAGGTCGTCCTCACGCTCTCCCACGCGCACGAGCGCGAGCGTGGGCGTTACGCCGCGCGAGCGCAGCGCGTCCGAGCGCTCCCGCAGC
The DNA here is from genome assembly GCA_947166955.1 of uncultured Clostridia bacterium. The sequence goes on from CAMVGI010000040.1 coordinate 1,017, forward strand.
GCCTCCGTCATCGCCTTGGCGACGCTCGCGCCCTTGAGCGGTTCCGCCATAAAAGCACTTCCTTTCGACCGGAAAAGATGGTAAGATATTGCCATGGACAGGTGTATCAGCGAACAAAAAAAGCGCCTGCGCGCCGAAATACGGGCAAAAGAGCGCGCGCTCACGGATGCGTACCGCGCGGAGAGCGGCGCGGCGGTCTGCCGCGCGCTTTTAACGCTGCGCGCGTTCGAGGACGCGGACACGGTGCTCGCGTTTTATCCCACGGCGCGCGAGCTTGACCTGCGCGCGTTCCTCGCGGAGACGCTCGCGCGCGGAAAAGCGCTGCTCCTTCCCCGCTGCGAGGCAGGCGGAGCGCTCGCGCTGTGCGCGGTGAACGACTTGGACGCCGACATTGAGCCGGGGACGCACGGCATTATGGAGCCGAAGCGCTCCCGTCCCGTGTTTCCGCCGGAAAAGGTCGGTTTCGCCGTCGTGCCGTGTCTCACGTTCGACCGCGCGGGCAACCGCTTAGGGCAGGGCGGCGGGTATTACGACCGGCTGCTGCCGCGGCTTCGCTGCGAAACGGTCTGCGTCTGCCGCGAGGCGCTCGTTTCGGGCGCCGTTCCCGCCGAGCCGCACGACAAAAAGTGCGCGTTTTATCTTACGGAGCGCGGTTTTCTGAATATCGCGCCTGTTATTTAAGCAGCTTGTCGATGGCGCGCTCCAGCTCGTCGATGGCGCTCTGGTCGTTCGCCTCGACCGCGTCGACGATGCAGTGCTCGATGTGGTCCTTGAGGATGATGCGGCTCGTGGACGCGAGCGCCGACTGCACGGCGGCAAGCTGGATCAGCACCTCAGAGCAGTCGCGCCCGTCCTCCACCATCTTGCGCACCGCCTCCAGATGTCCGATGGCGCGGGCAAGGCGGTTCACCACCGATTGCGTATGCTCGTGGCTGTGGGTATGGGGATGCGCGCCGCCGTGGGCGCGCGTATGCTCGTGCGCGTGTTCGTTCATCGTGTTCCATCTCCTTTGTAACGCGCCTACTTTACCACGTTTTTTCCCGCGGCGCAAGCCCCCGCGCGGGGATGGCGTTCGGGAAACCGCGGCGCGGATTCGCTCTTGTTCTTTTTTGGCGGTTGTGCTACACTGACAGAAGTGTCAAACCTATATTTTCAGGAGGCTTTCTTATGTTGTCTGTGGATGTTTCCAGAGCCGCGTCCTTCCTGCCCCTTCCCTATGAGGAGGCGCTGCGTCCCATGCTCGCCAAGGCGTCCGGCTGGCTCCAGAACGGCGGCGGCAAGGGCGACGATTTCATCGGCTGGGTCAAGCTGCCCGAGGCGTATGACAAAGAGGAGTTTGCGCGCATCGAAAAAGCGGCGGAAAAAATCAAGGGCGACTCAAAAGCCCTGGTCGTCATCGGCATCGGCGGCTCGTACCTCGGCGCGCGCGGCGTGATCGAGTGCCTCGGCTCGCCGAACTACAACCTCAAAAAGAAAGAAACGCCCAACGTCTATTTTATCGGCAACGGTCTCTCCTCCGCGGCGCTGCGCGAGGTGTACGAGCTGGTGGAGGACGTGGATTTCTCCGTGAACGTCATCTCCAAGTCCGGCACGACGACGGAGCCGGCGGTCGCGTTCCGCTTCTTCAAGGCGCTTCTGGAGAAGAAATACGGCAAGGCGGGCGCGGCGAAGCGCATCTATGCGACGACCGACCGTTCCCGCGGCGCGCTCAAGTCCCTCGCCGACGCGGAGGGCTACGAAACCTTCGTCGTTCCCGACGACGTGGGCGGGCGCTACAGCGTGCTGACCGCCGTGGGCCTTCTCCCCATCGCGGTCGCGGGCATCGACGTCCGCGAGCTGATAGCGGGCGCGGCGGACATGATGAAGCTCTGCCGCGCGGAGGACTTCTCCAATCCCGCGTGGCAGTACGCCGCCATGCGCAACGAGCTTTACCGCAAGGGCAAGAAGATCGAGCTGCTCGCCTGCTTTGAGCCGTCGTTCCGCTTCATGGCGGAGTGGTGGAAGCAGCTCTACGGCGAGAGCGAGGGCAAGGACGAGCGCGGCATCTTCCCCGCAAGCGTCGATTTCACCGCAGACCTGCACTCCATGGGGCAGTACATCCAGCAGGGCGAGCGCGAGCTGATGGAGACCGTCGTGCGCTTTGACCCCGACGACGACCAGATGGTCGTGCCGCGCGACGAACTTGACGGCGACGGACTCAACTTCCTCGCGGGCAAAACGCTCCACGAGATCAACACCCAGGCGATGGACGGAACGCTGCTCGCCCATGTCGAGGGCGGCGTGCCCAACCTGATCGTGCACGCCGGCAAGCGCAGCGCGCGCACGCTCGGCGAGCTGATCTACTTCTTCGAGTACGCCTGCGGCCTCTCAGGCTACGTGCTGGGCGTCAACCCGTTCAACCAGCCTGGCGTCGAGGCGTACAAAAAGAACATGTTCGCCCTGCTCGGCAAGCCCGGTTACGAATCCATGGGCGCGGAGCTGCGCAAAAAGCTCGGCAGGTAAAATAGGCATTGAAAAAAATCCCGCCCTATGGTATGCTGAATGCAGGAACACTGAAAGGAGTGATTCATCATGGTTCGAGTCATTATGGGTGACAAGGGCACCGGCAAAACCAAAAAGCTGATCGAGCTGATCAATTCCGCCGCTTCTCAGGAGGCCGGCAACGTGGTCTGCATCGAAGCGGAAAAGACCATGACCTTTGACATCCATTATCACGTTCGTCTGATCGTTGCCCGGGAGTACGAGATCGCGTCCTACGAGGCGATGCGCGGCTTCATCAGCGGTTTGTACGCCGGCAATTACGATATTTCCCAGATCTTCATCGACAACCTCTTCAAAATCGTCGGCGGCAAGGCCGACCGCGACGCGGAGCTGTTCCTCGACTGGCTGGAGAAGTTCAGCGCCGCGCACGGCGTGAATTTCACCGTCGCCATTTCGGAGGACCCCTCCCACGCGACCGACGGCATGCAGAAGTATCTGTAACGCCTCCCTCCCACGCTCATACCTATCCCCGTGCCGGTAAGGCGCGGGGATTTTTGTTGCTTTTCCCCGCTTGATTTGTTATAATAGTGGAACATTCTTTAAGGTATCATGCGCGGCATATGCCCGCGGGAAAGGTCGACGTCATGGCAAAGGAAACGGTCAACCGCCGCAAACGCACCGTTCTCGTTGTGGAAGACAACAAACTCAACCGTGAGATCCTCGCCGAACTGCTTGCGGACGAATACGACGTCCTGCAGGCGGAGAACGGCCTTCGCGGGCTTGAGGAGCTGAATCGCTGCTGCGACGACACTGCGCTCGTCATCCTCGACGCCTACATGCCCGAGTGCAACGGCTTTGAATTCCTTGAACGCAAGCGCAAGGACCCGCGCTTCGACGCCATCCCCGTCATCATGATCACCGCGAGCGACACGGTAGATGACGAGATCCGCGGTCTCGCGCTCGGCGCGAGCGACTTCATCACCAAGCCCTACAACATCGAGGTGATGAAAAACCGCATGAAGAGCCTGATCCGCCTGCGCGAATCGTCCACGATGCTCGGCCGCCTCGAAACGGACAGTCTCACGGGGCTTTACAGCAAGGAATACTTCTACCACGCGGTAGAGGAGGTCCTTGCCGCCGACCCCAACGCGGATTACGACGTGGTTTGCAGCGACATCGAAAGCTTTCGCGCCCTGAACGACCGCTACGGCACCGCGCAGTGCGACAGCTTCCTGCGCGCCGTCGCGGACGATCTCACCGAGCGCATCCCCGGGCTTCTTTCCTGCTGCGCCACCGCGACGAAAGCTGGGCCGGCATCCTCACGCCGGAGGGCGAGCAGACGCGCTACAGCCGCTTCGTCGTCAAGTACGGCATCTACGCCGACGTCGACCACGCGCTCTCCGCCGCCGCGATCTGCGACCGCGCGACGCTGGCGCTGACGAAGATCAAGAAGAAATTCGGCGTGCGCGTGGCGTGGTACGACGATGAGATGCGCGCGCTGCAAATGCGCGAGCACCGCATCGAGGAGACGATGGAAAACGCCCTCGCCGAGCGGCAGTTTGTCGTCTACTACCAGCCCAAGCACGACCTGCACACGGGTAAAACCGGCGGCGCGGAGGCGCTGGTGCGCTGGATCCATCCGGACATGGGCTTTATCAATCCCGGGCAGTTCATCCCGCTTTTTGAGCACAGCGGCTTCATCACCAATCTCGACTTCTATATCTGGGAGGAGGTCTGCAAGGAGCTGCGCCATTGCATCGACGACGGCCTTCCCGTCGTGCCGGTCTCGGTCAACGTTTCCCGCCGCGATTTCGAGACCGCCGACCTCGCCGGCGAGATCGCCGCGCTCGCGGACAAGTATTCCCTGCCGCACGCGCTGCTGCACATCGAGCTGACCGAGTCCATTTCCAGCTACAATCCCGACCAGATCATCCGCACGCTCGCCGCGCTGCACGAAAACGGCTTCTTCATCGAGCTGGACGATTTCGGCGCGGGCTATTCGAGCCTGACGAGCCTGAGCGTTTTGACGCTGGACGTGATGAAGATCGACATGAGCCTCATCCGGCACGCATCGGAAACGAACGACTACAGCATCCTTCGCTTCGCGACGCTGCTGGCAGACGGAATGCGCCTCAAGACCGTGGTCGAGGGCGTGGAGACCGCCGAACAGGTCGAGGCCCTCAAGGTGCTCGGCTGCGACTATATTCAGGGCTACTACTTCTCCAAACCGCTTCCGGTGGACGAGTATGAGGCATATTTGAAGGCCCACTGCTGAAAGGAGGCCCGACATGACCGTACCCGAGCTTTACGAGCGCATCGGAGGCAGCTACAACGACGCGAAGCGCACGCTGCAAACGGACGACATGATCGCCAGATTCATCGCCCGCTTTCCGGACGACCGCTCCGCCGAGCGGCTCTTTTCCGCCGCGCAGGCAAACGCCGCCGCCGACATGTTTGAAAGCGCGCACGCGCTCAAGGGCGTATGCGGCAATCTGGGGCTCACCACGCTCGCCGAGGAGGCCGGCGCACTCGCCGAGGAGTTCCGCCCAGGCAACGCGCGCACGATGGACGACGCCGAGGTCCTGCGCCGCGTCGACGCGCTGCGCGCGGACTACACACGCGCGACGGACAGCATCCGCGCCTTCGTCGCCGAGCGGTAACGGGCGCGTTCGCGCGCGGTATAACGAATCGAAAAAGCGTCCTCCCGAAAATCGGGAGGACGCTTTTTATCCGCACGTTCCGCGTTATGCCGCGGGGTCATAGGTGTAGCTGTTGCCGTAGTAGCGGCCGCCGAAGAAATCGTTGAAGAAATCCCACGGGTCGTAGTACCCGCCGTTGCCGCCGTAGTAATAGTTGTTGCCGTTTTGCTGCTGATCCTGCTGCGGCTGCTGCTGCGCCGGCGCGGTCTGCTCGGGCGTCGCGTCGAAGGTGAGCGAGAGCTTGACCTCCTGACCGTTGCGGTTAGCGGTCACTTCCGCGGTGTCGCCCGCCTTGTAGCGCTTCTTCACGCCGTTGAGGTCCTGCATGCTGGAAACGGTCTTGTCGCCGATCTTGACGATCACGTCGCCGGGCTGCAAGCCCGCTTTCTCCGCCGCGCCGCCGCTCTCGACGGAGCTGACCATCACGCCGCTCTCCACGCTCAGGCCGTTCTGGCGCGCGTAGTTGGCGGTCACGGTGCCGGCGGTCATGGCAAAGTACGGGCGGTTGGTGACGCGGCCGTTCTCCATGATGTCCTCCACCATGGCGATGACGTCGTTGATGGGGATGGCGAAGCCGAGGCCCTCCGCCGCGGTGTTGGCGTAGCTGGAATACTTCGCGGACACGATGCCCACGACCTCGCCGTAGGTATTGAACAGCGGGCCGCCGGAGTTGCCCGGGTTGATGGCGGCGGTGACCTGAATCATGTTGAACGGCGTGCCGTCGACATTGATGGCGCGGTCGACGCAGGAGACGATGCCCTCGCTCATGGAGAACGTCAACTCGCCGAGCGGGTTGCCGACGGCGGCGATGTCGTCGCCGATCTGGAGCGTCGAGGAATTGCCGAGGGTCACGGGCTTGAGGCCCGCCGCGTCGATCTTGAGCACCGCGATATCATAATCGGAGTCGCCGCCGATGATCTTCGCGTCATACTCCTTGCCGTCGTAAAGCGTCACCTTGACGGTGTTCGCGCTGTCGATGACGTGGTAGTTCGTGATGATGTAGCCGTCGGCGGTGATGATGAAGCCGCTGCCCGCCGACGCGCTTTCCACGGTCTGGTTGAAGACGTTGGTGGTGATCGTGGTGTTGATGGAAACGACGCTGTTGATGTTCGCCCTGTAAAGCTCGGGGAAGGTCATCTTCTTTCCGGCCGTGACGGCGACGGTGTCGACGTCGACCGTCTGGCGGTCGCTGACCTCGATGGTCGTGGTTTCCTCGGCCTTCCTGCCTCCGTTGACCGATGCGCCGAGCGCGCCGGTCGCGCCCGCGCCGACCATGCCGCCGATGAGCGCGCACACGAGCATCAGTGCGACCAGCTTCCAACCGAAGCGCTTCTGCTGCGGCTCCGCCGTCTTCTCCACGCTCTCCTCGGCATAGTTTCTGGTGTTGACCACGGGCTCGACCACGTTTTGGTCGCCCTTGCGGTAACTGTAGTGATACAGATTGTTTTCGTCCTCGTAATACATGGTGGACTGCCTCCTTATGTCAGGCCGCGAACGGTCGGTCTCTTTATCCTTTTCGGATGCTCGTATGATACCGCACGTTTATGTCCAAAGTGTGAATCGGATTTTTATTTTTTTTGAATTTCGTTTTTCTTGCGATTTGTTCGGGTGTGAGATACAATATTAGCACATTTCAAGCCGACCGGAGGAAACGCCGTGCTTCGTATCGACAACGTCAAAACCGCGCCCGACGCGGGCGAGGACGCGCTGCGCAAGCGCGCCGCTGCCGCGCTGCGCGTCGCGGAGGGGGAGATCACGTCGCTCCGTGCGCTGCGCCGCAGCATCGACGCGCGCGAGAGCGTTTTCTTCGTCTGGTCGCTCGCGGCGGAGGTCAAAAACGAGGCCGCCGTTTGGAAGCGCTGCCGGAACAAAAACGTCTCGCGCTGCGCGCCCGCCGTCTACACGCTCCCTCCGGCGCTCGCAGCGCCGCCCGAGACGCGGCCCGTGGTCGTCGGCGCGGGCCCCGCGGGGCTTTTCTGCGCGCTCGTGCTCGCCCGAGGCGGGGCGAGGCCGATCCTGCTCGACCGCGGAAAGCGCGTGGAAGAGGGCGCGCGCGACGTGGAGCGCTTCTGGTCGAGCGGAACGCTCGACACGGAGTCGAACGTCCAGTTCGGCGAGGGCGGCGCGGGCGCGTTTTCGGACGGCAAGCTCAACACCGGCACGCGCGACCCGCGCCACGGCTGGATATTGGAGCGCTTCGTCGAATACGGCGCCGAACCCGATATTCTCATCGACGCCAAGCCGCACGTCGGCACGGACAAGCTCTATGTCGTGCTGCAAAATCTGCGGCGCGAGCTGCTTTCCCTCGGCGCGGAGGTGCGCTTCGGGCACCGCCTCGTCGGCGTCGAAACCGAACGCGGCGCGGTGCGCGCGCTGCGCGTGGTCTCGCCGGAGGGGGAATACGTCCTGCCGGCGGAGCAGCTCGTGCTCGCGGCCGGGCACAGCGC
>CAMVGI010000041.1 GCA_947166955.1 uncultured Clostridia bacterium
CATACGCTGACGCACAGCTCGCAGCCCTTGCACTTGTCGGCGTTGAACGAAAGCCGGAATCGTCTTTCCATAGGTTGCCTCCCGAAAGGTTTTTTGAATAGGTTTTTAAATGGGTATTTCCGCATCAAACGCCTGCGTTTGATGCACAGCCATATTTCGCGGTTGCCGCGCCGGCGGCGAGCGAAATGGCGATTTGTTTTGATTCGGAACAAATTTACAATTTGTTCCGAATGATCTTGCCGGAAATCGTTTTCGGCAGCTCGTCGCGGAATTCGACGATGCGCGGGTACTTGTACGGCGCGGTGCGGCGCTTGACATACTCCTGGATTTCCTTCTTGAGTTCTTCCGTGCCCTCGGTGCCGCGCGTGAGCGTGACGCACGCCTTGACGACCTGACCGCGGATCTCATCCGGCGCGGCGCACACGCCGCACTCCAGCACATAGGGCAGCTCCATGATGACGCTTTCGATTTCGAACGGCCCGATGCGGTAGCCGGAGGACTTGATGACGTCGTCCGCGCGCCCGACGTACCAGAAATAGCCGTCCTCATCCTGCCACGCGAGGTCGCCGGTGTGGTACCAATCGTCGTGCCAATGCTCGGCGGTCGCGTCCGGCGCGTCGTAATAGCCCTTGAACAGACCGCAGGGCGTTCCCGCGCCGGTATAGAGCACGATCTCGCCGGTGTCGCCGGTGTTGACCTTCTCGCCGTCGTGGCCCATCAGCTCGACGGAGTACATCGGGTTGGGCTTTCCCATCGAGCCGGGCTTGGGCGTGGAGCCGACAAAGTTGCCGATGACGAGCGTGGTCTCCGTCTGGCCGAAGCCCTCCATGACGGAAAGCCCCGTGGCTTTCCGGAACTGCTCGTAGACCTCGGGGTTCATCGCCTCGCCCGCGATGCTCGCGTGTCGGACGCTCGAAAGGTCGTATTTGGAAAGGTCTTCCTTGATGAAGAAGCGGTACATCGTCGGCGGCGCGCAGAAGGTCGTGATCTGATACTTCGCGAACAGCGGCAGGATGTCGTCCGCGCTGAAGCGGTCGAAGTCGTACACGAAGGTCGCCGCGCCGTTCATCCACTGGCCGTACAGCTTGCCCCACAGCGCCTTGCCCCAGCCGGTGTCGGAGATGGTGAGGTGCAGCCCGTCGGGGTCGACGCAGTGCCAATAGCGCGCCGTGACATAGTGGCCGAGCGGATACTTGCAGCTGTGCTCGACCGCCTTGGGATAGCCGGACGTGCCGGAGGAGAAGAGCATGAGCATCGTATCGTCGCCGCAGATGCTCTCGTCCGTGCGCGCGAAGCGGCTGGAGTACATCTCATATTCGTCGTCGAAGCTGTGCCAGCCCTCGCGCGTTCCGCCGCTGACGACGCGCAGGCGAACGGTCGGGCAGCGCTCCATCGCCTTTTCCGCCTCGGCGGCGCTTGTGCCGTGGGCGGAGCAGACGATCGCGCTGACGCCCGCGGTCTGCATGCGGTATTCAAAGTCCTTTTCCACGAGCTGATCGGTCGCGGGGATGGCGACGGCGCCCAGCTTGTGCAGTCCCACGATCACGGGCCAGAACTCCCAGTTGCGGCGCATGACGAGCATCACGCGGTCGCCGCGTTTGATGCCGAGCGCGCGGAAATAGTTCGCGGCGCGTCCGCTCATCTTCTTCATCTGCTCGAAGGTGAAGCGGCGCTCGTTTTTCTCGCGGTCGAGATGGATCATCGCGAGGCGGTCGGGTTCCTGCTCCGCGATCGCGTCTACCACGTCGAAAGCGAAGTTGAAGCGCTCGGTGTTCTTGAAGTCCACGGAGAGCGGATAGCCCGTCGCGTCCTCGGCGACGGAGACGAAGTCGCGCATGTAGACCGGCGCGGGCTTGAGCGGGGAGACGACGGCGGCGGATTCCTCTTTGCCGTGGCGGACGATGTGGCCGTGCTCCCACTCGACCTCGTCGTCCGCGAGGATGACGGCGAGGAAGGTGCAGTCCGCGCCGCCCACGGCGAGGATGCCGTGCGGCGTGGAGGAGTTGTAGAAGATGCTGTCGCCGGGGCCGAGCGTCTCGGTGTGTTCGCCGATCTTGATCTTCATCTGCCCCTCAAGGATGAGGTCGAACTCCTGCCCCTCGTGCGTCACCTGCTGGATGGGGCGGTTCTGCTCCTCCTCGGAGTAGACGTAGCGGCACCAATACGGCTCCGCCTTGCGGTTTTTAAAGAGCGGCGCGATGGCGCGGATCTCAATGCCCGGCTCCTGCGCGGTGACGGGGCCGGTGCCGCGGCGCGTGACGGCGTAGCTCGTCAGGCGCGGCGCGTCGCCCTCCATCAGCTCCATGATCTCCACGCCGAAGGTCAGCGCGCACTTGTGGATGAAGGTGAAGGGCAGGTCGGTCTCGCCCGCCTCGTAGACGAGGTACTCCTCCAGACTGACGCCGGTGTACTCCGACATCTGCTCCTCGGTATAACCGCTGAGGATGCGCAGCTCGCGAATGCGCTCCGCGACCTCCTGCAGCGCGTTTGTGGTGGCCGTACTTACCATGGGGATCTCCTCCTGTTCTTGATGGGAATAATGAAAAAGCTCGTCTCAAAGAAACCTTTGAGACGAGCGTAAATTAACACCCGCGGTACCACTCAAATTGCGCTTACGCGCCACTCATGGGGCTCCAACAAGCCCGCGGCCCTGACGCGGCCTTCACGTGGAGCCTTACCCGATCAAATCGCTCGGACTCCCGACTCGGAAGTGATGGGTCGTTGGAAAAGGCTTTGCTCCGGCTCTCAGCATCCGCCGGCTCTCTGTCGCCAAAACCGTTTCCGACCGTCTTCGTCACAGTCTTTGTAAGTTGTGGTTTGATTTTACACTCTAAAGCGCCGATTCGTCAATATGGCGTTTTCACCAAAATCATATGCCCTCCGCACCCCGCGCGTGTGGCAGACTGCCTGTTGACGCGCGCGGCGCGGCGCGGATACAATACAGTAAAAAACGAGAGGGGAAGACCATGGAGCCATTTTTGGAGCAGATGCTGCGCGGCCCGCGCATCATCGCCGTCGCGGGGCATTTCGGCAGCGGCAAGAGCGAGTTCTGCGTCTCGCTCGCATTCGCGCTGCGCGCGCGGACGCGCGAGCGTCTCGCCGTCGCCGATCTGGATGTCGAAAACCCGTTCTTCCGCTCCCGCGAGCGGCAGGACGCGCTGGAAAAAGCGGACGTCCGCGTCTATTCCGACCCCTTTGACGGGCGCAACGGCTCGGAGCTGCAGGTCATCTCTGCCTCCGTGCGCGCGCCGCTGGAGGACGAGGGCTGCCGCGTCGTTCTCGACTGCGGGGGCGACGCCTCCGGCGCGATGATCCTCAACCAGTTCGGCAAGTATTTCCGCCCCGACGGCTACCGGCTGCTGTGCGTCGTGAACCCGTTCCGCCCGGGCAGCGACACCGAGGACAAGGCGCTCGAACACATCCGGAGCATCGAGCGCGCGACGGGGCTTCGGGTGACGGGGCTTGTCGCGAACGGGCACCTGCTGCGCGAAACGACGGCGGACGAGGTCGTGCGCGGCTGGGAGTTTACGCGCCGCGTCGCTGCGCGCGCGGACGTCCCCGCGCTGTGCGCCTGTTGCATGGAATCGCTCGCGCCGTCGCTCGAAGGGCGCGTTCCGGCGGTCTTTCCCATCGGGATGTATCTGCGCGAGAGCTATCTGGACAAGAAGGTGTGAGTTATCGCCTGTGCGTCATCTTCTTTTCCGCCAGCGCGATCAGGCGGCTGCCGGTGAACGTCATGGCGAAATAGACCAGCGACGCGACCGCGAGACAGGCGAGCGTGCGGTAGGTCACGGCGATGACGTCGTTGGTGCGGAACATCAGGTCGGCGATGCCGATGACGGAGACGATGGAGGATTCCTTGATGACCGTCACGAACTCGTTGCCGAGCGCCGGCAGGATGTTGCGCACCGCCTGCGGCAGCACGACGCAGCGCATGGCACCGGCGTGGCTGAAGCCGAGGCTGCGCGCGGCCTCCATCTGCCCGCCGTCCACCGCCTGAATGCCGGAGCGGATGATCTCCGCCACATACGCGCAGCTGTTGACGCTCATGGCGACGATGCCCGCCGTGAAGCGCGGAAAGTTCGGGATCCATGACACGTCGGGAAAGGTGATCCCGACCATGGGCAGCCCGTAGAAAATGAACATCAGCTGCACCATCAGCGGCGTGCCGCGGATGTATTCGATATAGACCGCGGCGAGCGCCTTGAGCGGCTTACGCCCGCTCATGCGCATCATCGCCATCAGCGTGCCGAACACCGTGCCGAGCAGCACGGCCGCCGCCGCGATGACCAGCGTGTTCCGGACGCCCTCGGCAAAAAACCGGTAACGGGTGAACACGAGTCCCATGTCCTCGAAAAACTGCAAAACGGAACGCCTCCCTTCCCGACGAGACAACGCACGAAGCCGCGACGACGCATGGCGCCGCCGCGGCTTTGCGATCTCTTACAGCCCCATGGAGGACGCGAGCGCCACCGCGTCGTCGTAAGCCTTCTGATAGGAGCCGTCGGTCGTGACCTTGGCGATGACCTGATTGATCGCCCCGACCAGCGCCTCGTTGCCCTTGGCGACCACGACGGACTTGCCGAAGCTTGCCTCCTCCGCGCTGAAGGCGAAGTCCGAAACCTCCAGCGCGCCGCCGCTTGTGGCGATCAGCGCCTCGCCGACGGCGGAGTCGACGACGAAACCGGCGATATTGCCGTTTTGCGTTTCCAACGCCAGTGCGGGATACTTTTCCAGCTCGAACAGCGTGCTCTGCGGCAGCGCGGAGGCAATCAGCTTGGATTGGATCGAGCCCTTCTGCGCGCCGACCTGCTTGCCGGCGAGCGCCTCCTTCGTGCCGTAGACGCCGGCGTTGCCGCTCTTGACGATCAGAAGCTGCTGGCTGGTCTCGTACAGGTCGGAGAAGTCGATGACCTCCGCGCGTTCGGGCGTGTTGGTGAAGGCGGCGATGCCGAGATCGACCTGACCGGACTGCACCGCAGCGATGATGCCGTCGAACGCCATGTCCACGATCTCAAGCTTGACGCCGAGCGCGTTGGCGATCTGCTGGGCAAGGAACATGTCGCAGCCAGTGAATTCGGCGTTCATGTCCTTGAACTCATAGGGCGGATACTGCGCCTCGGTGCCGACGACCAGCTTGCCGCTCGCCTTGATCTTGTCGAGCACGGGGGAGGATGCGGCGGGCGCGTCGCTCTGCGTCGAGGACGCCGACGCGGCGGGGGCGGGCGCGGCGTCCGGAACGGCGGGCGCGGCGCTTTGCGCCTTCTGCACGCTTGTCTGCGCCTCCTGCTTGGATGCGCACGCACAGAGAACGGAGAGCAACATCAGCACGCTCATGGCAAGTCCGAGTATCTTCTTTCCATTACCTTTCATGTTCTACCTTCCTTTCTTGAACCGGGGATGGGTGAGGTTTCATCCATGTGCATAATTATACACACAATATCCGAATTGTAAATATTTATGCAAAACAAAACTCGTTTCCAACCGCGCGTCCCCTTTGTGCAACTATGCCAAAAGGCGCTGCCGCAAATGATGCGGCAGCGCCTTTTTCGATATTCAGTATGGAAGAAAGGGACGCTTTATGCGCGAGAAAACGCATATTCATCCGCGACGCGGACGCGCGCTCAGAACGAAAGTTTCTCCATGCGGTCGAAGGCTTCCCTGAGCTGGGATTCGTCCACCGTGCAGGCGATGCGGAAGTGGCCCTCGCCGGTCGAGCCGAACACGCTGCCGGTGCTCACGAGGATGTGCGCGCGCTCCAAAAGCGCGTCGCAGAACTGGTTGGAGGTAAGCCCCGTCTTCTTGGCGTCGGGGAAGAGGTAGAACGTGCCCTTGGGGCGGCACAATCCGAGATAGGGGATGGCTTCGATGCGGTCCGCGGCGTAGAAGACGCGGCGGCGGTACTGCCCGACGTATTCGCGGCGGATGCTCTCGCGCACGGAGAGCGCGGCGATCGCGGCGCGCTGCGAGACGGACGGCGCGGAGTAGATGAGGCAGCCGTTGACGCGGTTGACGGTGCGCACGATCTCGGGGTCGGCGATGATCGCGCCGACGCGCCAGCCGGTCATGAGAAAGTTTTTGGAAAAGCTGTTGAGCGTGACCGTGCGCTCCTTCGCGCCGGGCAGCGTGCGGATGGGAACGAACGAGCCCTCGTAGAGATAGGTCGTGTAGATCTCGGTGGTCGCCGTATCATTAAAAAATTCCTGCGCGATGCGGACGAGAAGCTCCATGTCGGAGCGCTCGTACGCCATGCCGGTGGGGTTGACGGGGTTGTTGAACACGAGCAGCTTGGTGCGCGGCGTGATCGCGGCGCGCAGGCGCTCTTCGCGGATGGCGTAGTTTTCCTCCGCGTAGGTCGGCACCTCCACGCACACGCCGCCGGCAAGCTCGATCTGCTGGCGGTAGAGCGTGAAGTAGGGGGAGAACACGATCGCCTCGTCGCCCGGGTCAAGCGTCGCGAGCATGACAAGCGCCATGCCGAGGCAGCTGGACGCGGTGACGATCACCTCGTCGTCCGACACCTCCTGCGAGAAGTCCTCCTTCCACGCGCGGCGGATGGCGCCGATCAGCTCCGCGTCGCCGCGGGGGTCGCCGTAGTGCGTGTACCCCGCGCGGGCGTCGCGAAACGCGGCGTCGATGATGCGCTCGTCGGTGGTGAAGTCCGTGTCGCCGATGCTCAGGTCGATCACGTCGTCATAGCGGCGCAGCGCCTCCGTGTTCAGCGACAGGGTGCCCGCCGCGCTTTGGTAGCGCTTGGCGATAAATGTGTTCCGCATAAAGCATGCTCCTCCCGACGGTTTGGTTATACGAGGCATCATAACCGAACGGGGCGGGGTTTGTCAAGCGTTGCGCGCTTTTTACCGCTCTCCGTCCGGCGCGCCGTCCGCCGGACTGCCGGACAGCGCCCTGCTGGTATCCAGCGTGGGGTCGAAGCAGCTGACCTCGGTGGTGAGGGAGCGGATGTGGAGGATATAGTTCGCGGGCAGCTGCTTGGGCGCGTAGCCCGTGACGGATTTGAACACGCGGTTGAAGTTGCGGATGGTGTTGAAGCCGGTCTCCGCGAGAAGATCGCGCACGGAGAGGTTCGGGTCGGAGCCGAGCAGGTCGATCGCGCGGCTCACGCGCACGACGTTGAGGTAGCGCGAGAAGGTCATGCCGGAAACGCGCTTGAAAAAGCGGGAGAAGTACGCCTCGGACATGTTCATGAACGCGGCGGCGTCCTTGAACGAGAGCGTGCTGTAGTGCTGGTCGATCTCGGACAGAAGCTCCTTGTAGCGCATCACGGAGAAGGAATCGTCGCTGCGCTTTTCCGTCATCTCCTCGCCGCGCAGCACGTCCACCATCAGCTCGGTCGCGATCGCGTTGATCATTTCGGCGTAGAAGCGGGGCTTGGCCTGATATTCGCGGTAGATCTGCTGCATCCGCTCCTTGACGTGATAGCGGTCACGGAAAAGCGGCGCCTTGAGTCGGTATTCCGGCAGATCGTGGCCGGCGGGCTTTTCGAACTGCGCGACCAGAAGCAGGCTGTCCCGATCCCCTACAATATTATGGATGCTTTCGCTGCTGCAAAAGACGCAGTAATCCGGCGTCAGCTCGTAGAAGTTCCCCTCCAGCATAACGGACGCCCTGCCGGCGAGGCAGGCGATCAGTTCGCTTTCAAAGTGCCAATGCGGGATGTTGTGCAATCCGGAGTACTTTTCGATCCATATGTGCGATCCCTTGTCAAACGAGCGGTGTTCGTAATTGGCGAGCATATCGGCGCCCTCCCGATGATAGTCTGATATGGATTATAGACCGTCATTGACCAAAAAACAAGAAAGAGGTCAATAAATGTCCAAAAGCTGACAAGGGAGTTCTTTTCAATTGCCGTCAATAGTGATAAAAGAATAATAAAAAAGATGGCGTCAATGGACAAGATGCACAACAAAACCGGCGCGTTGCGCCGCAACGCCTGCGTGCGCGGCGGGAGGGGAAAAGACGATGGACAATATTGAGCTGCTCCCGATTGAACGGCTGATTCGTCCGGAAGGCTTTGCCTGCGCCTGCGGAAGACGGCACAAGGCGCACATCCCGTATCTCAGGATCGGCCCCGGCGCCGTGCGGGAGACCGGCGACGCGCTGCGCGCGCTGAACTGCCGCCGTCCGATGGTCGTGTGCGACGAAAACGGCTACGCCGCCGCCGGCAAGGACGTGTGCGAGGTGCTGAAAAACGGCGGGATACCGTTTTCCCTGTCGGTTTTGCCGGCCGCGGAGGGGGAAAAGGTCAAACCGTCCGAATACGCCGCGGGCAGCCTGCTTCTCCGCTTCGACCACGACTGCGACGCGATCCTCGGCGTCGGCAGCGGGGTGGTCAACGATCTGTGCAAGGCGCTCGGACGGACGGCGGGGCGCCCGTGCATGATCGCGGCGACCGCTCCCTCCATGGACGGCTACGCGTCCGACGGGGCTTCCGTGGAGATCGGCGGCGTCAAGTACTCGCTCAAGGAGGAGACGCCCGCCGCCATCCTCTGCGACACCAAAGTGCTCGCGGAGGCGCCGCTGCACATGATCCACGCGGGTCTCGGCGACGTGTTTGCGAAGTATACTGCCCTGTGCGATTGGAAGGTCTCGCATCTCGTGACCGGCGAGTATTACTGCGACG
>CAMVGI010000042.1 GCA_947166955.1 uncultured Clostridia bacterium
TCTTCATGGGCTTGCCCTCCTTGTTGTTTGGTAAGCAAACAATACCGAGAGCACGCTCACAAGTCGAGAACAATCTCGTTGACCAAACGGAGAAAAAGCGGGCGCTTTTTCTCACGCCGCGCGGCGGCGCTCCTTTGCTGTTGCGCGCTCCTCTACGCGCTCCGCAGCTGGTGCGTCCTCCTCGCACTCGTCCGCGCCGTCCAGCCAGATGATGAAGCGCATCAGCAGATCCGAGACGCAGCCAACTCCGATGAACACGAGGATAAAAACCATTGGCGTCATACACGTTCCCTCCCCTCACGACGCGAGCTTCAAGGGCGCGTCGGCAAAGCCCGCGAACACAAGCTGTCCGGGGATCACGTTGGCGGCGCTCTGCGCGGCGCGCCTGCGTTCAAGGCGAAGCGCTTCCAGCCGCTCCTCTGCCCGCTCGATGGCCGTCAGCACATCCTCGACGGTGAAGAGGTGCGCGGGGATCACCGCGTCGGTCGCCTCGTTCGTCAGCCGCGCGTAGAAGCGGCGGTCGTACCGCTCGTCCATGCAGCTTTGCGGCAGGCGCTCGCGCAGCTCCGCAAGCCGTCCGTTCAAGTCCTCCAGCCTTTGCAGCAAACGTTCTTCGCTCATTTGTAAAAGCCTCCTTCCAAATTCGTACCAAGCCGCTCTTGACGGGTTTTGCTTTCCTTTGGTATACTCATCCTAACAGTATACCTGTACGATAAACAGGATAGGAGGTCTTATTATGCCAAGGTCGACCGGGCAGAAGCTCAAGCTGCTCTACCTCATGGATTATCTGCTCCAATACTCCGACGCGGAGCATCCCGTCACGACGCGCCAGCTCATTGCCCACCTCGCCGCGCACGATATCGCCGCCGAGCGCAAGAGCATCTACGACGACATCGAAGCGCTTCGCACCTACGGCTTGGACGTCGAGCAGGTCGCCGACGGGCAGCTCTACGGCTACTATGTCGCGTCGCGCCGCTTCGAGCTGCCGGAGCTCAAGCTCTTGGTGGACAGCGTGCAGTCGTCGAAGTTCATCACGCAGCGCAAGACCAACGCGCTCATCAAAAAAATCGAAACCCTCGCAAGCAGCTACGACGCGCAGCGGCTCCAGCGGCAGGTCTACGTCGCGGGGCGAGTCAAGACCATGAACGAGTCCATTTACTACAACGTCGACGCCGTTCACGCGGGCATCTCGGAGGATAAAAAAATCCGCTTCCGGTACTTTGAGTACACGGTAGCGAAGGAGCGGCGCTATCGCCGGGACGGCGCGTATTACATTGTCAGCCCCTACGCGCTGACGTGGGACGACGAGAATTATTACATGGTCGCCTACGAAACGGAGACGGACAGCATCCGCCACTACCGCGTGGACAAGATGACGAACATCGCAACGGTGGACGAGCCGCGCGACGGCGCGGCGGCGTACCGCTCGCTGGACATGGCGATGTACTCGCGCAAGGTGTTCGGCATGTTCTCCGGCAGGGAGGAGCGCGTCAGACTGCGCTTTGCGAACCATCTCGTCGGCGCGGTGCTCGACCGATTGGGGCAGGATGTGAGCATCATCCCCGACGGCGACGACCATTTTACGGTCAGCGCCGACGTGGTCGTGAGCCCGCAGTTTTTCGCCTGGCTCTGCGGCTTCGGCGCGGACGCGAAGCTCCTCGCGCCGACGAGCGCGGCGGAGCAGATGAAGGCGTATATCGAGGAGATCGCCGCGCTCTATCGGTAGGGTAGATTATGGGACAGGGGCTGTGAGAGAATGGGGACGATGAAGAATCAGGAGGCGCGCCATGCTCAGTAAGCTGTTCGTCACAAACGTCGCCGTCACAAAGCCCATCCCGGAGGACGACTATATCGCAAGCCTGCCCGCCGTGCGAAACCTGCGCGCGATGGGCGGGCTGGATTTCCGCAAGCCCGTGACCTTTTTTGTCGGGGAGAACGGCGTCGGCAAGTCCACGCTCATCGAGGCGATTGCCGTACACGCGGGCTTCAACGCCGAGGGTGGCTCACGAAACTTCAACTTCTCAACGCACGCCTCGCACTCCGACCTGTACCATTACATTACGCTCTCGCGCAGCACGGAGCGCAACACGGACGGGTTCTTCCTGCGCGCCGAGAGTTTTTACAACGTCGCCTCCAACATCGACGACCTCGACCGCCACGGCGGCGGGACACGGATGCTCATTGAGAGCTACGGCGGCAAGTCGCTGCACGAGCAGTCCCACGGCGAGAGCTTTCTCTCCCTAGTGGAGCACCGCTTTGGCGGACACGGGCTGTATATCCTCGATGAGCCGGAGGCGGCGCTCTCGCCGATGAAGCTGATGACGCTGATGTGCCTGATGCGGAACATTGTGGACGGCAAGTCGCAGTTCATCATCTCGACGCACTCGCCGATCCTGATGACCTTCCCCGGCGCGGAGATTTACGAGCTGACCGGGGACGCCATCCGCTCGGTGCGGTATCAGGACACGGAGCATTTCCAGGTGACGAAGCAGTTTTTGAACGCGCCGGAGCGGATGATACGGTATCTGGAGATCGGGGAGTAAATTTGGTTGCGGGCATGGCGCGAATGGTGTAGAATAATGACAGGAAGAGAAAAGAACAATATCACGCGGCGGGAGAAACGGATATGCGGATACTTGACAACATCAATCATACCGTGCGGGATGACCTGCATCAAAGCGTAAAGCGCGGCAGCAAACTGTCTATCGCCGCCGCCTGCTTCTCCATTTACGCCTATCAGGAGCTGAAAAAGCAGCTCGAAGGCATCGACGAGCTGCGGTTTATCTTTACCTCGCCCACCTTCACCACCGACAAGACGCCCAAAGCCAAGCGCGAGTTCTATATCCCACGCCTGAGCCGCGAGCGTAGTCTCTACGGCACGGAGTTCGAGGTCAAGCTCCGCAACGAGCTGACGCAGAAGGCCATCGCCAAGGAGTGCGCCGAGTGGATACGCCGCAAGGTGCGCTTTAAGTCCAACGTGACGCAGGAACAGATGCCGGGCTTTATGACTGTGGATGAGAGTACCTATATGCCCATCAACGGATTTACCACCGTCGACCTCGGCTGCGAGCGCGGCAACAACGTCTATTACCCAGTTCAAAAGACCGAGAGCTCTGAAAACGCCAACTACTTCATCAAGCTGTTCAACGAGCTCTGGAATGACAAAAAGCGCCTGCAGGACGTGACCGACATCGTCGTGGAGAGCATTTCCACCGCATACCGTGAAAACTCGCCCGACTTTATTTACTTCTTCACGCTCTACAATATCTTCAATGAGTTTCTGGATGACATCTCCGAGGACGTCCTTCCGAACGAGGCGACGGGTTTCAAGCAGAGCAAGATCTGGGGACTGCTCTATGACTTCCAGAAGGACGCCGCCCTTGCCATCATCAACAAGCTGGAGAAGTACAACGGCTGCATCCTTGCGGACAGCGTCGGCCTTGGCAAGACCTTTACCGCACTGGCGGTCGTCAAATACTACGAGAACCGCAACAAGTCCGTTCTGGTTCTCTGCCCGAAGAAGCTCTCCGAGAACTGGAATACCTACAAGCACAACTACGATAACAACCCCATCGCGGCGGACCGGCTCCGCTACGATGTACTCTATCATACAGACCTCTCCCGCGACTCGGGCATGTCAAACGATATCGACCTCTCCCGCATCAACTGGGGCAACTATGACCTCGTGGTCATCGACGAGAGCCATAACTTCCGCAACGGCGGCGAGCTGTCCGGCGAGGAAGGACGCGAGAACCGATACCTCCGCCTGCTGAACCGCGTCGTCCGTGCCGGCGTCAAGACAAAGGTGCTGATGCTCTCCGCCACGCCGGTCAACAATCGGTTCAACGACCTCAAAAACCAGCTCCAGCTTGCCTATGAGGGCGACGCCTCCATCATCAACGCGCAGCTGGACACCTCCAAATCCATCGACGAGGTTTTCCGCGGAGCGCAGAAAGCCTTTAACACATGGAGCAAGCTGCCTGCCGAGGGACGCACCACGGACGCGCTGCTGCGGACGCTCGACTTCGACTTCTTTGAGGTATTGGACAGCGTGACGATTGCCCGCTCCCGGCGACACATCGAGAAGTATTACAACACCGAGGCCATCGGTAAGTTCCCGGAGCGGCTAAAGCCCATCTCCCTTGCGCCGAAGCTCACCGATCTCAGCGATGCCATCACCTACAACGAGATATTCGGCATTCTGGATAAACTCAACCTTTACATCTACACGCCGTCGTATTACATCCTGCCGTCGCGCGTTGCCAAGTACGAAGAACTGAGCACCAAACGTGAAGCGCGGGGCGGTATCTCCCAGCGTGGACGCGAGCAGGGCATCCGCCGTCTCATGAGCATCAACCTGCTCAAGCGTCTGGAAAGCTCCGTTTACGCATTCCGCCTGACGGTGCAGCGCATCCGCGACTATATCGGCAGCACCATAGCGGCCATCGACAACTACAAGGACGGGCAGATGTCGCTCGATATGCTGGAGCTCACCGGCGCGGACGATTTCGACTACGACGATCAAAATACTGATCTGTTTTCCGTGGGCAAGAAGGTCCGCATCGACCTCGGCGATATGGACTACGTTACCTGGCGGCGGGAGCTGGCGTCCGACTGCGAATACCTCGACATTCTGCTGAACATGATCGCCGAGATCACGCCGGAGCATGATACCAAGCTGCAAACGCTCTTTGAGCTGATCCGCAGCAAGGTCGAGCATCCCATCAACGAGGGCAACAAGCGCATCCTCGTCTTTACGGCGTTTTCCGACACGGCGGATTACCTGTTCCAGAACGTCAGCGCCTACGCTAAGGCAAACTTCGGGCTTGAGGTCGGCGAAATCACCGGCACCGTGGACGGTAAGACGACGCTTGCCAAAAAGAGCGCCGACATGAACGATGTGCTGACGTGGTTCTCTCCCATTTCCAAAAGCCGGAAGGCAAGTGATCCCAATAACCTTGACATCCTAATCGCCACCGACTGTATCTCCGAAGGCCAGAACCTGCAGGACTGCGATTATTGCGTCAACTACGATATCCATTGGAACCCCGTCCGCATTATCCAGCGTTTTGGGCGCGTGGATCGTATCGGCAGCCGCAACGCGGTCATCCAGCTGGTCAACTTCTGGCCGGATATGGATCTGGATGAGTACATCAACCTCAAAGGGCGCGTCGAGACGCGCATGAAGATCAGCGTCATGACTGCCACGGGCGACGAGAACCCGCTGACGCCCGAGGAGCAGGGCGATTTGGAGTACCGACGCGCCCAGCTCAAGCGGCTTCAGGACGAGGTCGTGGATATTGAGGAGATGTCCAGCGGCATTTCCATCATGGATCTCGGCCTCAACGAATTCCGGTTGGATCTTCTGGAATACATGAAGCACAACGACGACGTGGAGCACTCGCCCTTCGGCATGAGCGCGGTTGTTCCCGCGACCGAGGACGCGCCGCCGGGCGTTGTGTTCGTGCTCAAAAACATCAACAACAGCGTCAATATAGACGATCAGAACCGCATCCATCCGTTTTACATGGTCTACATCCGCGAGGACGGCGAGGTGGTCTGCGACTACCTGAACCCCAAGGCGATGCTGGACAAGCTGCGCCTGCTCTGCCGGGGCAAGAGCGAGCCGTTCAAGGAGCTGTGCCGCGCGTTCAACGAGGAGACCGACGACGGCCGCAATATGCGCGCGGTTTCTGAATTGTTAAGCGAAGCCATCAATTCCATCGTGGACGTCAAGGAGGAAAGCGACATCGACAGCCTGTTCAAACCCGGCGGCACCTCTGCGCTGATGTCCGAGATCTCGGGGCTGGACGACTTTGAGCTGATCTGCTTTTTGGTGGTGAGATAATGTTCGGAAGCAAGAAAAAGCCAACAGTATATGACGTCACGCACAAGAGAACCAAAACATGGTGGGGCGGCACGAAGCAGGTTCCCACATCTAAGGCCGAGCAGCGCAAGCTGAAAGCCGAGCTTCTTGCGCGTGACCCCCGCTGCGTTGTGATAGACGACGCGGCCAGGAAACGGATCGAAAAGGAGCATGAGCTGGATTGGATAGACCAGTTGGAAGCGTTGGATGCCATTTTTGATGATTGAGGTGATGGCGGTTATGCTGGGCTTGCCTGCTACAACTGAATTCGGCCGGCGCATTCCAAAGCAGAAATTCTATGAGAACCTGACGGTCACGCCCGCGCTCAAGCGTGTGTTTGTGGAGCAGATCAAGCTGATCTACTGGCGCAACAAGCTGGCGCCCACGACGCTGAACATCGGCGCAGGCGAGCAGGTAACGGAGCTTGAGGTGTTCGAGATACAGCTGAAAGAGCCTTTGCTGGACGAGGCGGTGCTGCGACAAATCGACCGCGAGATTCCGTACCACATCCTGTTCGTGCTGACCTTTGGCGGCAAGGCGCAGACGTGGATCGGCTACAAGCAAGCCGCGGCGTCCGGCGTCAACGCATTCAAGGTGGATACCTACTATCACACGGACTGGATGCCGGAGGACGAGCTCTCACTCCGGCTCGACGGCCTGACCACGGACGCGGTGTATGAGAGCTTTGTGCGGCAGATTGCCGGGGACAAGCTCTGCACGGCGGATACGGCGGAGGACTTGCAGGCGTCCGTCGAGCGCAGCAAGGAGCGCGAGGACTTGGAGAAGCGCATTGCCGCCCTGCAGTCGAAGATACGGAAGGAAAAGCAGCTCAACCGGCAGGTGGAGATGAACGTGGAGCTGAAACGGCTATTGCAATCGCGCAAAGAACGGTAAAGCGCTCTTGGCTTTTTGATGAATCAACTACGTGTAGGATAGCGAAACGAAAGGAGTTAAGCAACATGGGAAGCATTATGAAAAAAATCGAGAATTTTATTGCAAAGCATATATTTGAATATATACTTATTGCAATTCTTGTGCTTGTAATTGTAGCGACAATATGGCTTTTTAAGGTAAATACGTTATCGCCCAATGAGGCATCTTTATACGGCGGCGTGTTAGGGGCGTATGCCACGGTTCTTTTAGGTCTAATTGCGTTTTATCAAAACAAGCGATATAAAGAATTAGCCGATGAAATGAACGATAGGACATATATGCCAGAAATATATAAACCTACTTCAGTATCCGAAAGCTTTGAGAGCGCTATAAAAGCCTCTAAAAACATTGCTCACTTTGGCGTAGATAGTAAGGAAGAAACAAAGCAATTAGATTGTAGCTCATTCGGAGTGCTTAACTCCCCAATTATTGATTTGTCCGTAAAATCAGTATCAAATAGTAAAAAAACAGTTCAACTCATTGGCAGGAAGATGTCTCTTTATAACGAGGATGTCGGGTTTTGCGTTTTCTTAATGCTTCCTTCGGATTTTATTGAACCGAATTACGAGTATTCCGTGACGTTTGAGTATAAGAATATCTATGGAACAAAATATGAAAAAGACGCATCTTTTAGCTTGAACGGCTACGGTAACCCTGCAAATTGGAAATTAGAGAGGGCAAGGAGAGTCTCTTGATGGAACACATGAAATTTGAATCCCCCGACCTGACGGCGGGGAATGTGGAGAAGATTGCCGCGCTGTTTCCAAATTGCGTCACGGAGATGCTGGACGAGGAGCACAGCACAAAGGATAAAAAGGTCTATAAGAAAGCGATTAACTTCGATATGCTTCGCCAGATGCTCGCCGGCGAGGTGGTCGAGGGCGACGAGGCATACGAATTTACTTGGGTTGGCAAGAAGGCGTCCATCGTGGA
Organism: uncultured Clostridia bacterium; assembly: GCA_947166955.1. The sequence goes on from CAMVGI010000042.1 coordinate 7,733, forward strand.
GGCCAACCAGCCCATCCGCAAAACACTGCGCCCCTGCCCCGAGGAGAGCGTCGATTGGGATACGACGGAAAACCTCTATATCGAGGGCGATAACCTGGAAGTGTTGAAGCTCTTGCAGGAAAGCTATCTTGGTAAGGTCAAGCTGATATACATTGATCCGCCGTATAACACGGGCAGTGACTTTATCTATCGGGACGATTTTAAGGTAGATGCTGACGAATACGATGAGCAGCTTGGCGTGTACGACGAAGAAGAAAACCGCTTGTTTAAGAACACGGACTCCAACGGTAGGTTCCATTCGGATTGGTGCTCAATGATGTATAGCAGGTTGATGTTAGCAAGAAACTTGCTTGCAGATAATGGCATTCTTTTCGTTTCCATTGGCCAGGACGAGATAGAAAATGCCATAAAAATGTGTGATGAAATTTACGGGGCAGAAAACAGCATTGGGAATATCTCAAGGTTGATGAAAAGTGGTGGCGCAAAAGGCAGATTCTTTTCCCCCAATATCGAATACATATTAGTTTATAGTAAAGATATCAATTCAGCAGGTGAGTTTAGAGAACCACTATCTGATGATATTGTAAATAAACTGTACACTGCAGTTGAAAAAGATGGAATACGAAAAGGCGAGCGGTATCGACCGTTTGGACTCTATCAATCTTCGCTTGATGCCAGACCCAATCAAAGATACTATATTGAATGTCCTGATGGAGAGCTGGTCATTCCTCCAGGAAACACAATGCC
>CAMVGI010000043.1 GCA_947166955.1 uncultured Clostridia bacterium
CGCTGCGTCGGGTGCTGATCGAGCGGCCGGAGGGAGACGGGTTTGCCGACGTTACGGGAATGCTGTCCGGCGACGCTGCGATCCAGCCCTTCGAGTTCGGCGGAAAGCAGGGCAGCGCATTGGTGCTGGATTTCTCGGCGCGTCCGGAGGAGACGCTGCGTTTGTGGTTCGAGATCGCAGCGGACGGCGGCGTGCGCCGCAACGAGCCCGATGAAGACACGGAACTGCCGCGGACGCTTTCGTGGGAGCTTTCCGGCGCGGGAGCCGTGACGCCGCTTCGCGACGAAACGCTGGCGCTGAGCCGGAGCGGCTATGTGACGCTTCCGCTTTCGCAGGCGTGGCAGCCGGACGCGGAGGGCGTATACCGCCTGACGCTGCGCCAAAGCGAGGCGGGCTGCGAGGAGCGGGTGAGACTCGCCGGCGTCAGCGCCGGACGATACCGCGCCGTGCAGACGGAGAGCCGCGCGCGCGCTTACCGCTTTACCGTGGCGGCGGAGCGGGACTGCCGAACGGAAGTGCGCAGCGCGCAGTCCGCAAACGCGGAACTCGCGGTATTCCTGCGCGACCGCGCGGGCTGGAGACAGCTTGAGGCCTATGGGCTGGAGCGGCGGACAGACGGCCTGCTGCTGGAACTGGACGCCACCGGCGCCGCGGACGACGGAGAGGAAAACCTGCTCGTCGCCTGCATGGATCCGATCCGCGCGCGCGATCTGCTTTTCGACGCGACGGGACGCCCGGGCGAAAGCTTCCGGCTGGATCTCGGCGGCAAGGGAGTCTTGACGGAAAGCCTGACGCTTATGTGCCAGACGCTGTGCGAGGACGGCGCGATCCGTCCCGCGCCGTGGCGCTGTGTGGACGATCTTTCCCTTTACGGCCCGCGCGACCGCGTGTTTACCTACGACCGCCGGCGCGAGACCGTGACGGTGGGCGACGGGGCGCACGGCGCGCTGCTCGCGCAGGGCGAGAACGCGGTCATGGTCGTGGAGGAGCTGATCTCCCTGTGCGGCGAGGGCAACATACCTGCCCACGCGGGAATATTCTTTTCCGACGACGGTATGCCGGTCGACAACGCTGCGGCGTATGGCGGGCGCGAGGAGGAATCGATCGCCGAGGGGCGCGCCAGGCTCCTGCAGCGGCTGGAGGATACCCGCAAGTGCGTTTCCGCGCAGGACTATGAACGCTGCGCGCTTTCAACACCTGGACTTCGCGTGGCGGGCGTCCGCGCGCTGCCGAATTACGACGCGCGCCAAAAGCATCGCAGGATCCCCGCGCGCGTGTCGGTGGCGGTTTTGCCCGCGGGGGACGACGAAACGCCCGTGCCGGACGCGCGGTTTCTCGCGGCGGTGTCGCGCCAGCTGGAGCGCGGCCGCAGCGTTTGTATCCGCACGGAGGCGATCCCCGTGCGCTACGCGGCGTTTACGCTCAGCGTGCGGCTGTGGGGCGAGCAGGGCTTCCGGCAGGAGACGGCGCAGGACGCGGTCAAAGCGTTTTTCGCGCCGAGCGGCGCGCGCATCGGCGCGGGAATCAGCCGCGACGAGCTGACCGCGGCGCTGCAAAAGCTGCCGGGCGTTCTGCAGGTGGAGCGGATCGAGTTCAGAGGCATGGATCAGAACAGCTATCAGACCGCGGGGGGCGACCTGAGCGTCATGCCGGATACGATCCTGCATCTTGTGCGCGCGGAAATCAACCTTGCAAAGGATAGAAGGTGAGAGCATTGAGCGCGAGTCGATCCTGTTGGAATTTGTGCGGCGCGGAGCATTGGAGCGGCGGCGTTTACTGGTCGGTCGACCGCTGCGCGGACAGTCTGCGGCTGAGCGACGGCGCGTTTGCGGGCACGGCGTTCCTTCCGCCGCTGGACAGCGGCGAGCCGGGCTTTCGCTGGGGGCGCGTCCGGCTGAAGCTGGATATGCCGGAGGAGTGTTCCGTCCAGCTCTATGCCCGCGCCACCGACGAGGAGGAATGGGAGGCGTGGCGGCAGCTTGACGGACAGCCGGAAAGACCGGACGCTGTCCGCGCCCTTTTCGGAGAACCGGAAGGCTCCGGCGGCGACGTATGGCTGTCCAAGACGGGACGGCGGCTCTATCTGGCGGTCGCCTTTACCGGAGGAGGGGCGCGGAAGCCGCGCCTGGACGCCGTCAGCGTGATGGCGGACTGCGACCATATGACGGATTACCTGCCCGCCATCTATCAGGGGCAGGATTTCACCTACCGCTATTTGTCCATCTTCACCGCGATGATCCAGGAGCTGGACGAGGAGATCGGGGGTGTGCGCAGACAGCTCGACCCCGCCGCGGCGGAGCCGGAGATGCTGCGGTATCTGGCGCATTGGCTCTGCGCCGACGAGGGTGAGTCGGAGACGGATCTGCGCAAAATGCTGCCGCGGGCAATTGAGGAGTATGAGACGATGTATACGGTCGCGGGCGTGCAGCGCAGCGTATGCCGCCTGACAGGAAAGACGCCGTGGATCGTCGAGCATTTTCAGGTCGATCCGAACGATCCGTCGTGCAGCGATCCGGAGCTGTATCGAAGACTCTACGGAGACGATCCGTACCGGTTCTTCCTGTTGCTGCCGCAGGGTACGTTCTCCGAGCAGCGGCAGATGGAGCGCTTTCTGGAGCGGCTGGTGGAACTTGTCCCCGCGGAAACGACGCCGGAGCTGGTGCTGCTCAAGCCCTGCGTGCAGTTGGATTGGCACACTTATCTTGGCATCAATTCCCAGATTGGCGAGTATGTTACGGCGGTGATCGACGAGTCGGTGACCATCCATTATGATACGACGATAGGAGGAAATGAGCATGAGCGGTAACACGGATTTTTTCCCGCTGGAGCGCAACCGCTATTTCTACGGCAAGCTGCTGACGGTTCGGGATTTTGAGATCGAACAGAACTATACGAGAAATTCGGCGCAGCTTATGCACCGTCTCGCGTTCGGCGCGGGCGTGGTCTGCGGTTTGGGCGTGAGCGCGAGCGACGATTCCACGCTTCTGATCGAAAGCGGCATGGCGATCGACTATCTCGGCCGCATGGTCACCGTGGAGGAACCGCTGCTGCGCAAGCTGCAAATGATCGAGGGGCAGGAGACGCTGCGCGACAAGGAGAGCGCTTACCTCTGCCTGAGCTATCAGGAGACGGACATGGAGCCTGTTAACGCCGTGGGCGCGGCGTCGGGCGAAAGCCGCCAATGCAACATCACGCGCGAGGGCGCGCGCCTGTTCTTGACGGCGGAGGAGCCGGATTACCGCGCGCTGCTCGAAGCCTCCGGCAAGGAGAACGTCTCCGTGCTCTACACCAGCGACGAGCTTTCCATCGTCCTTGCCGTGCCGGAGGCGGTCTGCGCGGGACATGAGTTTACGGTGGAACTGCTGGTGGTCAAGAATGAAAAGACGCCGCCGGTCTATTTCCAGCTCAACGGCGAGAGCGGCTTCGTGGACAGCGAGGACGGGCGGATCCATTTGGAATACCGCGAAAGTCCGGAGGAGAAACGTTGCGTTTATCAGGTCGGCTTCCGCATGACCGCGCGGCAGATGAGCGACGTGCAGAGTATGTTCCTGCCCTCCGGCGGCGAGATCGACCTGGAGCTGGGCAGCCATCGTTACAAGAACTATGTGGAGGTGGACGCCAAGTGCTTCCTCTGCCGCGATCCTTATCAGCTCGCCGAGCGCCGGCGTATGCTCGACAATTTGGATCATCGGCTCAAGGGACGCGATATCCCCATCTACCTCGCCAAGCTGGAGCTGTTGCACTCGGCGGGCAGCGTTTTCGTCGTTTCCGTGACGAACCTGCCGTTCTCGCAGCGTATCGCGCAGGAGGGGACGCCCTCCGGCGACGGCGGCCCGCGGACGGTGACGACCTCCGTGCGCTCGCTGGAATACTGGCAAAAACCGGACGTCAAGGCGAACTATCAGCCCTCCACGGGTTCGCTGCATTTCGATTTCGGTATTCCCTCGCCTGAGCAGTATGATTATGCCATCTGCCACGGCACGGTGGATCTGACGCTGCCCGGCGGAATGCGCGTGAACAGCAAGGTGTACTCCGAGGAGATCCCGCACGGGCTTGGACCGGGCACGGTGGACGTGCGCTTGAGCGTCGAGTTCTCGGACCGCGGCGCGGGAGACGAAACGGCGTTGTGCTTCGGCAACAGCGAGATCTTCGTCAAGAGCAAGGCAAAGAACGCGCCCGCGGGCGTTCCGTGGGTGGAGACGGCGGCCGTGGTCTATCCCCGGCGCGGCACCATGCGCGTGGGGCTGTGGCTGCACGACATGGTGGAGGGCAACCGCCTGACGGTGCATTATTTCGCCCAGAAGCCGGAGCGCGACACCAACCGTATCCTGGCGGAGCGGCATATGGGCCTGTCCGTCACGCCGGAGTTCTCGCACGTCGCTTTGCGCGGCACGGTCCGTTTCCAGGCGGAGGTGACCGGAAGCGAGGATCAGAGCGTGCGCTGGAGCGTGAAAGAGGAAAACGGCGGCGCCATCGACCACAACGGCATCTATCAGGCGCCGGAGATTCCGGGGACCTATGAGATCGTCGCGGTCAGCACGGCGGACGAGACCGTGACGGCCAGCGCGTTTGTGATCGTTGAGTGAGCGAAGCGCCGCGGCGGTAAAAAGAGGAGGAGTGAAAGGGATGCAAACGCTGTTGATCCGCGAACGCTATAAGGTCGTCCGCGTGATAACCGCGCAGCAGGATTACGCGCTGCTGGAGGCGGTGGACATCGGCGAGCGCGAAACGCCCTCCTGCCTGCTCAATCTCTTTGAGGGGGAGCTGCAATACCGCTACGCGCGCATCTGCTCGGCAATCCGCAAGGAGGACTGTCCCGCGTTTCGGGGAATGTTCCTTGAAAAGGGGACGCTTGTGGCGGTCTTTGACAACTGCGCGGGGGAGAAGATCGACGAGATCTTCTACCGCGGCGACGAATGGTCATGGGAAACGCGCGCGACGTACGCGGAACTGATGCTCCATCGGGCGCTGCGGCTGGCCAATCTTCCGCCGGAGGTAAGCTGCGCCGCGCTTTTGTCTGAAAACGTTCTTGTGGATACCGCGAATCAGCGCATCGACCTTCGCTATATGCTGCGCCCGATGGAGGGCGTGAACGCACGGGAAGCGGCGCTGCTGGCGGTGGATCAGGTCAAGAAGATCCTGCCGCGCACGCTGCGCGCGGGCCCGGCGGAGCAGCGTTTCCTTGACCTGCTGGACGCAGGGGAGTTCCGCTCCACGGTCGCGCTGTATGCCGCCTGGCACACGGCAGAGGGCGAGATTCGCGCCGAGCGCGAGGCATTTGCGCATAAAAGCATGATCCGGCGCGGTCTGATCCTGCTGTTTCGCGCAATTCGCCGTTTGACAGGTTGGGGAGGAAAATGATGAGCGCGAGAAGAAATTGGTCCTTTTTTCTGCTGATGCTGGTGCTTTCCGCCTGCGTTACGCTTCTCGCGGCAAGGGAGCCGATCGCGCGGAGCTGGCGCGCGCTGCGCGGGGTGCCGGATACCGAAGAATGGCAGGCGCTCGGCGCGGGCGCCAAAGTGTCCGCCGCCGCGGCATGGCGGGACGGCCGGCCGGTGCTGCGCTATTTTACGACGGACGGCAAGCTGCTCTCCGAGCAGCGCGGACTTCTGAGCGAAGAGCTGGACGGCGCCGTGATCTCGCGCCTTTTGCCGGTGCGGGACGGCCTTGCGTACCTCGGCGTCTATGGCGCGAACGCGGAAAAACTGTATCTTTACCGCATCGGGGAGAAGGGGGAAACGGAGCGGCTGCTCGCGCTTCCCTGCGACGGGGCGACCTTTTCGGAACGCTCCGCGCGCACGGAGTTTTCGGAATTTTCCTATGAGGACGGCGCGCTGTACTTCGCCGTGCGCCGCGACGATTCGCTGGAATGATATCTCTGCCGCGACGGAAGCAATGTGGAGCCCGCGGGCAAAACGGCCTGCGGCGGAAAAGACGCGCTGTCCGTACTGACGACGCAGAACGGCACGCTTCTTGAGGGCGGCAGCGGCTATCTTGCTATGGGCGGCAAGCGGACCGGCGCGCCGGTGGCGGAGCAGGCGGTCACCCATCTGACGCAGGGGCGCGGCGGCTGGTACTATGTGGACGCGGCGTCTCTTGACATGTGCTTTGAGGACGCGGCGTTCGGCGTACCGCAGCGTATGCTGCGGCTGAACACGAGCTGGAACGGTACGGCGCGGGAGCTGACGGACCTTGTGCTGACGCACGAGGAAAGCGCCCTGATGCTGCTCGACGGCTCGATTTTGACGCTGACGGACGCGGAGGGAACAAGGGAGTTGACGGGCGTCCTGCGCCCCACGCCGCTGCGCGCCGGCATTACGCTGGCGGAATACGTGCTGCTCGCGCTGCTTGCGGCGGCGGTCCTGTGGCTGCTGCTGTGCGGCTTGCGGCGGGGCTACGCCTCCATCGTTGTGTTTCGCGGCGGCCTGCTCGCCACGGCGTTGCTGCTGTGCTTCACGGCGTTGTATGAGCTTTACCTCGTGCCGTCGATGCACGCGTTCGACCTGAGGGAAAACACGGCGATTGCCGCCGGTATCGTGCGCGCTGCGCGCGCCGGCGGCCGGCTGAATGACGCGAGCCTGAGCGCCGACCTCTGCCGGATGCTGGAGGACGCGGACAACGGGCGGAACGTGTGCGCCGTGCTTGCGCGGAAAAACGGCGCGGAATGGATCACGTCGGATGGACGGCTCGCGCTGACGCAAAAGGGATTTTCTCCCGCGCTCGCGGACGAGGCGCAGCGCAGCGGAACCGCCTGTACGCTGAGCGGCGGCGTGCTTCGTTATGCCTGCGCGGCGGGGGACGGCAGCCTGCTGGTGCGCGTCGAGAACGCCCATGAGACAGACACGGGGCTGATGCTGCGCGCGCTGCTGTCCATCTGCGGGGCGCTGGTTTGCATGACGCTGCTTGTCCTGCTCTCCGTCGGCGTGGACATTCGCCGCATTACGGCAAAAATGGAGCGCATCTCCCAGGGCGGCGTACCCGAACGATTGAAGCTGAACACGGGCGACGAGCTGGAGAGCATGGCGAGCGCGGTCGATTCGATGGGCGTTTCCCTGCGGAAGCAGGAGGAGGAGCGCGCCGGGCTGGAACGCTCCTACCGCCGCTTCGTGCCGGAAAAGGTGCTCGCGCTGCTGGGGAAACAGTCCATCGGCGAGGTCGACAAGAGCAGCTTCGCCGCGCGGCGCATGCTGGTGATGACGGTCTGGTTCTCTTTCCCGGAGACGTTGTATACCGACACCAGAAACAGCCGGCTGCTGTTTGACAGCGTCAATGAGGTGATCGAACGCACGGCGGCGATCGTCGCGCATAAGGGCGGCACGGTGTTCCACTTTGCCTACAACGGCTTCGACGTTGTGATGGACGAGGACGGCGAAGCGATCAGCACCGCCGTTGCGATCCGGCAGGAGGTCCTGTCGCTCAACGAGCTGCGCGCCCGCAGATCCCTGCCTCCCGTCACGCTTTGCATCGCGCTGGACGTGGGCGACGTCATGCTCGGCATCGTGGGCGACATTTCGCAGATGGAGCCGACGACGATCTCGTCGAGCCTTTCGACCGTGCAGGAGCTCATCGGCCTGTGCAATCGGCTCAAGGCGGGCATCCTGTGCACGGAAGCGATCATTTCACAGCATCAGGAGTATGGCAGCCGCTACATGGGCAAATGTGTCGTCGGCGGTCGCTCCGTCCGCGTGTATGAGGTCTTTGACGGGGACGAGTTAAACGTCCGGCGCGGCAAGGCGTCCTCCATACACGACTTTTCACAGGGCGTTTACGACCTCTACGGCGGGGACGCCGCGGGCGCGAAGCATCAGTTTTTGCAACTGGCGCACAGCTATCCGCTTGACGGCGGCGTGCGGTACTATCTGTATCTCGCGGACCGGATGGAGCACGATTCGTCGCTGCCCTGCGTGCTGAACGTGGACAGCGTCGGCGAAGGAGGAATCTGAGCTATGGCGTGGGAAGAACTGCTCAAGCTGCACGACGCGCGCGGTGAGACCCTGCTGCCGACGGAGGACGATGGAAACGGGGACAAGGGCAGCCTCATAGGGCGCGTCCGCGCGCTGGCCGGACAGACCGGCGGCGCGGAGGCAGCGCCGGACGGAGAGGAGGCGGCGCCGGTGTTCTGCGCGGACGGTTATCTGCGCCGCTCTCCGGTACAGGCGTACCGCACGGCGGAGGGGTATGAGCGCCGCAGGATACGCAAGCTCGTGCTGGCGCTCCTGGGCGTGTGCGCCGTGGCGGCGCTGGGATACGCGCTGATGCGCGCGGGACTGCTTCGGTTTCGGTAACGTTTCTCCGGGGAGGAACTCTCTTTGAACTACTTCTTTTACCAATTGAGCCGCTCGATCGGCGTGTTTTTCCGTACGCTCAAGGCTTTCATTACCAGAAAGATCATGGGCGTCGGCGCGTATGTGCGCAGGTTGACGAATTTTTC
>CAMVGI010000044.1 GCA_947166955.1 uncultured Clostridia bacterium
CTTTGCACCGAAGCGCGCCGAACTGCTCCATGAAACGTTCCTGCAGCATCTTGGAACGCGCGGCGGCGCGGCGCTTGCCGCTCTTTGGGTCGCTTGTTACATCGCCGCCCGCGATCAGATCCAGCGCCATGACGCCGCCGGTGATGGCACCGCAAAGCTCGCCCGTGCCGGCGCCGCCGCCGAAGCCCGCGGCGAGGCGCAGGGCGGTCTCTTCGGATATGTCGTATTTGTCTCCGAATGCCGCCAGCACGCTCTGACAGCAGTTGTAGCCCTTTTCATGATAGGCGTTTGCGATCTCCATACGGTTTGGCATCTTACTTCTCCTTTGCAAGCTGCATGAGCTTTCTCATGCGGTGATTGAGGCAGGATTTCGTCAGCGGAGGGTCGAAGGTTTCCGCCAGCTCGGAAAGCGAAAGCTCCGGCTGCAGCAGACGCGCCACGGCGACCTCCTGCAGCTCGGCGGAAAGCGTCTTGAGGATGCCCGCGTCTGTCAGCCGCGTCAGTGCTTCGACCTGAAGTCGCGACGCCTCGACCGACTTGTCGAGGTTTGCCGCGTCGCAATTGACACGGCGGTTGACGGTGTTGCGCATCGACTTTTCGACCTTTGCCGACATCAGCTCCATCGCCGCGGACGGCGCGCCGAGCAGAGTCAAAAGGTCGGCGATGTTTTCGCTGTGCTTGAAATAGGATACGGAGTTGCCGCTGCGAAGCACGTTTTTCGGCTCGAAGCCCATATCGCGCAGCAGCGCTTCCGTTTCGCGCGCGACCTGCAGATGCGCGGTCGCCAACTCGAAGTGATAACGCTTGCGCGGATCGGTCACGCTGCCTCCGGCCAAAAATGCGCCGCGCAGAAAAGCGTTCCGGCAATGTTCTTCCTCCAGCAGCGCAAAATTGACGTGCAGTGCAAAATGCTGCGACAGGTCATAGCCGAGCGCCTGCCAGATCACGGATAGTTTTTCCGGCGCGTCGATTCGAAAAATGTACTTTCCCGCGTTGTTTTCGCTTGGAATCGTGTCAAATTGGACAGAAAACGCCTTTTGGAAGAGCTTTGGAAGCCGCTGTGCAAACTCCTCGCTCTCCGTTACAATGCGCGCCTCGCTGGACGAGAAGCCGCCCGCATAGAGCAAAACGCCGCAGCTTTCGGCGAGCGCGCAGCATTTTCGCTGAATGGGCGCTTTGCACAGTTCTTTCTTCACTTCGCCGGAAAACGACATGCGCTCACCTTCTCATCCGTGCGTGGTATCTCTTCTTGTCATGTCGCGGTGGTTCTCCGTGACCGGATAGCCCAGCGCCTCGATGCGATCGCACAGCGCGCGTGCGATCGCAACGCTCCGGTGCCGTCCGCCGGTGCAACCGACGGAGATGACAAGCATCGTTTTGCCCTCCTCGCTGTAGCGCGGGAGCAGAAAGCGCAGCAATTCCTCCAGCTTGTCCAAAAAAAGCCTCGATTGGTCAAATGAGAACACATAGTCCCGAACCGGCGCATCCAGGCCGGTCTGCTCGCGAAGCTCCGGTATGTAGAACGGGTTCGGCATGAACCGCACGTCGAACACGAGATCCGATTCCGGCGGGATGCCGTGCTTGTAGCCGAACGAAACCACACTGACGGTCAACTTGCTCGGCTGCGAGTGGTCGCCGAAGATGCTGTACAGCTCGCTGCGGAGCTTGGATGCGGGCATCTCGGTCGTGTCGATGACAAAATCCGCCTGCTCGCGCAGCGTGCGAAGAAGCTCCTCCTCGCGCCGCGCAGCGACTTCGATGGTGTCGCCTTTTCGCATCAGCGGATGCGTCCGGCGCGTTTCCTTGTAGCGGCGGATGATCGTTTCGGTGTCCGCCGCCAGAAAGAGAAGGCGGCAATTGACGCCCTTTTCTCGCAGCTGCCGTATCGTTTGAAGCAGGGACGGAAAACCGTCGCTTCCGCCGCGGATGTCGCTCACGAGCGCAACGCGGTCAAAGCGTCCGCCGCTTTCGGAGCAGAACTCCGCAAAGCGCAGCACCATTTCCGCGGGCACGTTGTCCACGGTGTAATAGCCCATGTCCTCAAAATACTTTGCCGCGCGGCTCTTTCCCGCGCCGGACAGGCCCGTGATCAGCAGGATATCCATACTTCTCTCCCCTTACCGGATGATTTTGACCTCCGGCTCAAGCATGACGCCCGTCGCGTCAAACACCGTTTTCTGTATCGTTTCGATCAGAGCGAGTACATCGGCGCAGGTCGCGCCGCCCGTGTTGACGACGAAGCCGGCGTGCTTGGTCGAGACCTCCGCCCCGCCCACGCGCTTTCCCTTGAGACCGCAATCTTCGATGAGCCGTCCGGCAAAATGACCCTGCGGGCGCTTAAAGGTGCTGCCGGCGCTGGGAAGCTCCAGCGGCTGGGACGCCTTGCGTTTTTCCATCAACTCGTCCATACGCGCGCGGACAGCGGCCCTGTCGCCCGAGCGCAGGCGGAACCGCGCCCGCAGCGCGACGGCGTCCGACTGCTCGGTGAAGATACTGTGGCGGTAGGAGAGTTGCAGCTTCTCGACCGGAAGCGTTCGCACGCCGTCCGAAAACAGCGCCTCCGCGGAAACGAGCACGTCGGAGAGCGCGCCGTCGTACGCGCCCGCGTTCATCACAACGCCTCCGCCGACGCTGCCCGGAATGCCGTGGGCAAATTCCAGCCCCGTCAAGCCGTTCTGCCATGCCTCGGTGGCAAGGCGGGCAAGCGAAACGCCGGCGTCCGCGACCAATTCCGTGCCGTTTTCGACGTGAACCGACTTCATCTCGCCGGTCGCGATCACGACCGCGTCCAGTCCCTCGTCGGGAAAAAGCACGTTGGTCCCGTTGCCGAGCACGATCGTCCGTATGCCGCCTTCCCGCAGAAAACCGTCAAGGATCACAAGTTCTTCGGCGGTTTTCGGGAACGCCATGCGCTTTGCCGGTCCACCGATACGAAACGACGTGTGCTTTGAAAGCGGTTCGTCGCCGAGCCACGCAAGCTCCGGCAGATAGTCCGCTACTTTTTTGTCAATTGCCGATTCCCAAGACATTGCATCGCTCCTGACTGATTATTTGGAATTGGCGTCCACATGCCTGTCGATCTGCTCGACAAACTGCTGCGCCGAATTAAAGCCGTACTTCTTCTGACGGTTGTTCATCGCCGCGATCTCCGCGATACCGGCAAGGTTTCGGCCCGCGCGCACCGGTATGGTCACGCAGGGTACGGAAATGTCGAGGATCTGCATGTAGTCGTCGTCGAGACCGAGGCGGTCGTACACATAGCCGTCCGCCCATTCCTCGAATTTGATCACGAGGTCGATCTGCGTGCTCTCCTGCACGGCTCCCATGCCGAAGATCTTCTGAATGTCGATCACGCCTACGCCGCGCACCTCAAGGTAATCGCGAATGATCTCCGGCGCGCTGCCGATGAGCGTGTTGCCGATGCGGCGGATCTCCACCGCATCGTCCGCAACCAGGCGGTGTCCGTGCTTGATAAGCTCGATGGCGGTCTCGCTCTTGCCGATGCCGGAGTCGCCCACGATGAAAACGCCCTCGCCGTAAACATCCAGCAGCACGCCGTGACGCGTGATGACCGGCGCGAGCTCGTGGTTGAGGTAGTCGATGGTCAGGCTCGTAAACTCGACCGCCGTATACTTTGTACGCAGCAGCGTGCGACCGCAGTACTCCGCCATTTCCATACACTCCGGAAACACGGGCAGATTGCGCGAGATCACAAACGCGGGGATCTCATAGTTGAACAGGTCGCCGAAACGCTTGCGGCGCTCCTCGGAGGAAAAGCCGCGCAGATATTCGACCTCGGACTTGCCGATGATCTGAAGGCGCGCCGGGTCAAAATAGTCGAAAAAGCCCGCAAACTGCAAACCGGGACGGTTGACGTCGGTAATGGTCAGCACGTCGCTCTCATAGCTCGGCCCCTTGTGGATGACCTCCATTTGAAACTTTTCGACGATCTCCTTTACCTTGACGCTGCGGTTCGTCTGCATGCCGTTCCCTCCGTTTCTCATTAAAAAAAGCCTACGCATACATTATAATCAATTCTCCGTCCTTTTACAAGTAAAACGGCGCTCCAAAAAAATTGAGGTTTTTTGAAATTTTCCCTTGCAATTTATGAAACCATCTGTTATTATATCAACTGCTTGTTCAGGAATACCTTGAATGGCGCTTTGATTTGATAACAGCAAGGAGGTGCAACGGATGGCAAAGTGCGAGTTTTGCGACAAGGGCGTGACCTTTGGTATCAAGGTGTCCCACTCCCATCGCCGTTCCAATCGTGCTTGGAAGCCCAATGTCAAGCGCGTGAAGGCGATCGTCGACGGTACGCCCCGCCATGTGTATGTTTGTACCCGCTGTCTGCGTTCGGGTAAAGTTACCCGCGCGGTCTGAAAGGACACAAGAAAAGAGCTGCCAAGCGGCAGCTCTTTTTCTTTTATTTCTCGCCCTCCGGCGAAAGCGGCTCTTTGCACGGCGAAACGAACATCGTCCTGTAAGTCTCGTACACCACCATGCCCGGGCGCGCCCCAACGGGTTTTTTGACGTATTTGGCCGGCGTATAGTCTACCGGTACGTTACCGCTCTCGCGTGCCTGCGAATAATAAGCCGCGAGCCGCGCCGCCTCGACGAGACTCTGTTCGTCCGGCGTCTGCCCGTTTGTGCAGAGGATCACGTGGGAGCCGTGGATCTTCTGCGCGTGAAACCAGATATCGCGCTTGTCGGCCTTCTTGAGCGTGAGTTGGTCGTTTTGCGCATTGCTGCGCCCGACGAGAATACGCAGTCCCGTGCAGGAGCGGAATTCCCGCGGCGCAAAGGCGCGCACCGGTTCTTTCTTGTCCTTTCCGCGTCGAAGATAGCCCGTTTCGCGCAGTTCGCGCCGGATCTCGGCAAACTCCTGCTCCGTTTCCGCCTGCGCGATCTCCTGCAGGACGCTGTCCAGATACGCGCGCTCCGTCTCCGCCTTTTCGATCTGCTCGCGGAGGTGCTTCTCCGCGCTCTTTGCCTTGTTGTAGCGTTTATAGTACTTTGCGGCGTTTTGCTGCGGCGTCAGCAGCGGGTCGAGCGCAACGGCGATCTCCGGCTGCCCCTCCTCATAATAGTTCTCGACCGTAACGCTTGAGGCACCGCGCTCGATACGGTAGAGGTTCGCCGTGATCAGATCGCCGCAAAGCCGGAGCTGATCGCGGTTTTTCGTTTCGCGCGCTACCGTCGCCGCGTGGGACAGCTCCCTGCCGCGGCGCGCGGACAACTCCTGACGTTCCCGTACATCGTAAAACTCATCCAGCATTTCGGAAAACGTGTCCCGTATTTCAACGGACGTTTCCGTGCCATATTGCGTAATCAAGCCATATGTAAAGTCAACTGGCTTTCCGGTCCTTTGCAGCAGATACGGCGTAAAGTGATTCTCCTTTATGTCAACCGCCAGCGTAGAAAGTTCACGATACAGCGCCTCACGCCCCGCGTCGTCCAATTCGCCGAACCGTGCGTCAGTCGAACCCGCGGCGCGCTGCACCAGCTCCCGCGCGATCAAGGGTGACAGACCGACGTAATGGTCGATCAACCATTGGTCGATCGGTGATTCCGCGCCGCTGCCCTCAGCGAGCAGCGCAAGCGCCGCGTCCGTATCGGACAGCAGAGATAGCTTTTCGAGCGGCGTCGGCAGATGATAAAAAAGCCCCGGCAGCAGCGCGCGGTCACTGTTCGGCTCGAACGGAACGCGGCGCACACAGTCGAGGATGCGCCCCTCCGCGTCGAGCAGGACGAGATTGGCGCGCCGCCCCATCGCCTCCAGCACGAGCTGCCGCTTCCCCGTTTCGCCGAGCTCGTCGGTCGCACGCAGCGTCAAGACGACGACGCGCTCCAGATCCGGCTGCTCGACGGACTCGATGCGCGCGCCGACGAGGTGCTTTCGCAGCAACATGCAGAACATCGGCGGCTGCGCCGGATTGTCGCGAAGCTGCTTGGTAAGCTGGATGCGAGGCTGATTTGGGTTCACGCTGAGCAGCAGCCGCAGATTGCCGCGCAGGAGCAAAACGATTTGATCGCGGGCGGGCATTTGGACTTTATCAACGCGCGCGCCGGTCAAAAGCGGCGCCAGTTCGTGGACGACGGCGCGCAGGCAGATGGCGTCAAGAGACATGGTCTTCCTCCATCATCGCGGCAAACAGCTCGTTGAGCCGTTCCCGTTTCCCCTTGAGATACAGCCAGCCGAACAGCGCTTCCACCGCCGTCGCCGTCTGGTAGACGGCACGGTCAACGCTGTGCGGCACGGTATGGACGTTTGCGTTGCGCCCGCGGCGGAACACGTCCTGTTCCTCCTCGGTGAGCAGCGGCAGGATGCGCTCGGACAGCTCCGCCTGCTTCGCGGCGCACACCAGCGCGACCGTCGCGCGGTGCAGGCCCTTCCCCGTCGCCTTTCCGCGGACGCACAGGAACGAGCGCACCATCAGCTCGTACACCGCGTCGCCGAGGTGCGCGAGCCCGATGCTGCTGATGGCGCGGATCTCGTCGTCCGCCAAGGTAACAGATAGATAGTCCGTCATAAAACAACTCCGGATAAGAATTGCGGTATAAAAAACGGTAGCTCCGGCGCAAATGGCCAACGCTACCGTTTTTGGTGGAGATTAGCGGGATCGAACCGCTGACCTCTTGAATGCCATTCAAGCGCTCTCCCAGCTGAGCTAAACCCCCAAACCGCTCGGAACAGATGGAAGTATAGCACAGGATCATTACACTGTCAAGCCTAAATTTTGCTTTTTGCCGCTTTTCTTTATGCTCCGCGCACGTTTTTGACGTTCAGCGTGCGGAGATACCGCTTCGCTTCCTCCGGCACACGATAGCTTTCGATCGCCTTCCGGATCGCCTTGTTGTGCGTCCACGGCTCCAGCCGACGCTGCTCGATATACGGCAGCGCGGCGTCGTACTGCTTGGCAAGCGCCGTGGCGAAATACCACGCGATCATCATATTGACATAGTACTCCTCGCTGCGAACCGACGCGACGCGCGCAAGGTACTCCTCGCGAAAGTCCCCGTCCAGATAGTGCTCCATCAGCATCCCGATCCCGAACCGGACGGCGTAGACGTGCTCCGACGCCATCCAGCGCTCGATCGCGGGCAAAAGCTCCGTGCGGTGCTTGCGGAAGATCTTCGGCGACATCTGGTCGCAGGTCGCCCAATTGTCCACATAGGGCAGAAAAGCGTCCACCGCGCGGACGGTCTCGTCGAAGTCCTTTCCGAGCGACAAAAGAAACGCATGGAGCTGGTTTTCTTCGAAATACCGGTGCGGCAGCGTTTTGAGGAATTCTCCGACGTCTTCCCTGCCGCGCAGTTCCTTGGCAAGCGCGCGCAAATCGGGCGTGCGGACGCCGACCACCGCCTCGGGCGGGACCGTCGGGAGAAGTTTTCTCAAAAATACGCCGTATTCCGCGTCCTGCAAGGCAAACAGCCGGTCGCGGATCTCTCGTTCGATTTTTTTCATAGGTGGTCTCAAAGCAGGCTCATCTGCCCGTCGCCGTCGTCCGGTTTCTGCGGCGCATCCACGTCAGACTTCCGCGACGATCCGTCTTCCAGCATCGCAAGGAACTCGTCCTCGCTGAGCACGGGAATGCCCAGCTCCTGCGCCTTTGTGAGCTTGCTGCCCGCCGCTTCTCCGGCTACGACGTAGGACGTCTTCTTCGACACCGAGCCGCTCGCCTTGCCACCGCGCTTTTGGATCATCTCCGTCGCCTCGTCGCGCGTAAAGCGCGTCAGCGAGCCGGTCAGCACGAAGGTCATACCGGCGAATCGGGCGTCCGTGGGTTTGTCGAGGCATTCCATGTTGACGCCAGCCTCGCGGAAACGGCGCATGAGATCCTGCGACTGCGGGCTTTCCAGCCACTCGCGCAGAAATCCCGCCGTGATCTCCCCCACGTCGTCGATCTGAGTCAGTTCCTCCGCGCTCGCCTGTTCCAGCGCGTCGAAGCTGCCGAAATGCTGAGCGAGCGTCCGCGCCGCCTTGGCGCCGATCTGCCGGATGCCGAGGCCGCAGAGAAGCCGCGAAAGGTCGTTCTTCTTGGACTGCTCAATGGCATAGACCGCATTCTGCGCGGATTTGAGGCCCATGCGGTCAAGCTGCGCAATATCCTGCACCGTAAGCTTATAGAGATCCGCGGCGGTCTGCACCAGCCCCGCGTCCACCATCTGCCGCAGTACCGCGGGGCCGACGCCGTCGATGTCCATCGCCTCGCGCGAGGTAAAGTGCTCCAGATACCGCAGCAGCTGCGCCGGACACTCCGCGCCCGTGCAGCGCATGGCTGCGCCGTCCACGTCGCGCTCCACCTTCGCCCCGCACACAGGGCACCGTTCCGGCAGATGGTACGGCACCGT
>CAMVGI010000045.1 GCA_947166955.1 uncultured Clostridia bacterium
GCGCGCGCGGGTCTCGGTCTTGGGCGCGGTGCGCATGACCTGCGAGATGACGTTGCGCTCGGTCTCCACGCCGTTGACGTACACCACGTCCGCCACCACGTCCGCCGTACCGTAGGCGCCCTTGGTGATGACGCGGCTGTCGCCCTGATACATCGAGTTGTCGTCGACGTAGTCGATGTCGTAGTTGACCTCTTCGACGTAGTTCTGCCGCTCCGTGACGCGCACGGTGAGGTACGGCACCTCGCGGCTCAAAATCAGCTCGTCGCCGATGTTGATGCGGTCGATGTTGTAGCCCGGGTTGAGCGCGAGCAGCTCGTCGTTGCTCATGCCGTGGTCGTAGGAGATCTTGCCCCACGTGTCGCCCTTGACGACGGTGTAGGTCTCCTCGCCGACCTTCGTGCTGTTGAGTTTTTCGGCGATCTCGCCGAGGTTTTTGAGGCTGTCCGTGCGGACGTATCCCTCGCTGAAGCGCACGTCCTCGACGAAGTCCACCGAGATCGTGTCCTCGGACACGCTGATCTTGGTCATCTCGTCGATCAGCGCCTCCAGCGCGCCCTTGTACTGCGTCGAGCCGACCAGCTCGTCGTCGATATAGAGCGAATAGGCGTAGGTGACAAGACCGATCTGGTCGGTCAGCTCCTGCTCCAGACGCTCCACCTCGCCCAGCTCGCTGCGGCGCACCAGACTGCTGGTGTATTGGATGGCGTTCTCGGGGAAGGCGTAGCCGCCGCCCATCGTTTCGGCGGTGAACGTCTCCACATGCGCGGCGATGCTCCGCGCCGCGGCGCTGTCGCGCACGATCTCCAGCGGCTCGCCGTTGTAGCTTACGGTCGTCGCGGGCGTATAGACGGCGAAGAACGCGCCCACGCTCGCCACGATGAGCGCCACGCAGGCAAACACCAGCGGATGCAGCTTCTCCTGCCGCCTCGTGCGCGCGGCGATGGCCGTGTCGAGGTTGAGGCTGCGGCGGCGCCGCCGGAACACGCGCTCGCGAATGAGCGACTTCCACATCGGGAAGATGCCGCACACGAACAGGACGAATTGGATCAGCACGCGGTTCGACTCCGGAAAACGCCCCGCGCGATGCTCGCGCATCACGGTGCGCGCCCGCGGCCCAATGCGGCGGATGCGGTTTCCGAGCGCATCGGGAAAAGCGCCGATCCAGGCAAGGACCGCCGCAAAAAGATCCGCCGCGGAGACCGTCGCCTCGCTCCGCGCGGTGGATTCGGTTTTGTTGTTTTTCTCAGCTTTTGACATGGACCATCCCTCGGGGAGAGTATTCCCCAAAAAAAGTTACAATTTGTAACCAATACCATATTACAATTTTTTCCGCCCGCAGTCAAGCATTTCTTTGTGCCAAAAAGCGCCGGAATTGCGGTATTTCCGTTCGTTTCAACCATATTTTGAGAGAGAACGGTGTTATGACTACCACATCTTCCGCTTTTGCACAATTTGTAGAATTTTTCAAAAAAGTCCGCCGCAACGGTTGAGGGTTGTGAAAAATTGATGTATACTACACTTGTTATTATGCCGCAATTTGCGACAATCATTAAATCTGCTTTTTTGGAGGATGAAACAATGTTTGGTTTCGGTGACATGATCAAGGGCCTCAAGGCGAACCCCAAGACGATCGTTTTTACTGAGGGTACGGACGCCCGTATCCTTGAGGCGAGCGCGCGGCTGCTCTCCGGTACGTTTTTGAAGCCCCTGCTCATCGGCAAGGAACAGGCGGTCTGCGACGCGGCGGAGGAAGCCGGCTTCAACATCCGCGGCGCCGAGATCATCGACCCCGAGACGTATCCCGAAATGGACGCGATGGTCGCGAAGATGGTCGAGCTGCGCAAGGGCAAGATGACCGAGGAGCAGTGCCGCGCCGCGCTCAAGCAGGCAAACTACTTCGGCACGATGCTCGTCGCGATGGGCAAGGCGGACTGCCTGCTCGGCGGCGCGACCTATTCCACGGCGGACACCGTGCGTCCGGCGCTCCAGCTCGTCAAGACCAAGCCCGGCAACAAGATCGTGTCCTCCTGCTTCATCATGGTGCGCGAGCGCGCGTCCGGCGACAACGAAGTGCTCGCCATG
This sequence comes from uncultured Clostridia bacterium, assembly GCA_947166955.1. The sequence continues at coordinate 2,083 of CAMVGI010000045.1, forward strand.
GCGGACTGCGCCATCAACATCGAGCCGAGCGAGGACGATCTCGTCGAGATCTGCAAGGAGACCGTGGACTGCGGCCGCGTGTTCGGCATCGACCCGAAGGTGGCTTTCCTGAGCTACTCCACCAAGGGCAGCGGCAAGGGCGAGACTGTTGACAAGATGCGCAACGCCTGCGACAAGGCGAAGCTCCTTATGCCGAACGTCCCCATCGACGGCGAGATGCAGTTCGACGCCGCGGCGTCCCCCGTGGTCGCGCGCACCAAGCACCTCGACGGCGGCGTGGGCGGCCACGCGAACGTGTTCATCTTCCCCGACATCAACGCCGGCAACATCGGCTACAAGATCGCGCAGCGCCTCGGCGGCTTCGACGCCTACGGCCCGATCCTGCTCGGCCTCAACGCGCCGATCAACGACCTCTCCCGCGGCTGCAACGGCCAGGAGGTCTATTCCATGGCGATCATCACCGCGTCGCTCGCGTAACGGATACACACGGATATATTTTTCTAAAAAGGAAGTGGGATCATCATGAAGCGTTTTCGCCTGTTTTCCGTCTGCCTTGCCCTCTGCCTGCTGCTGAGCGCCTGCGCCGGCGGCGCGGGTGGGAAGGAGAAGCCGGGGAACACGCCCGAACAGCCTGCCGGACCGACCGAGCCGGCGAAGCCGGAGCGCGACCCCTCCACCCTCGTCGTCGCCATCGCGGACGAGGTCGAGGGTCTCGACGTGCAGCAGATCAGCTGGGCGAATTTCGTGCACGACCTGATCTACGAGCCGCTGACGGTCTACAGCACCGACCTCTCGTCCATCGACCCCGCGCTCGCGGAGTCCTACACGGCGACGGACGATTACATCGAATTCGTCCTGCCGACGGACGTGAAGTTCTCCAACGGCGACCCCCTCGACGCGGAGGCGGTCAAGGCTTCGTTCGAGCGCTTTCTTGCGATCAGCCCCATGGCGGAGGATCTGGAGCCGGTGTCCGAGATCAAGGTCGTCGATCCGCGCACGCTCCGCTTTGAGCTGAGCTATCCCGCGCCGTATCTCTGGTCCGACCTCGCGATCATGTTCGGCGGCATCGTCGACGTGAAGGCGGCGGAGGAGATGGGCGAGTGGGAGTTCAACCGCAGGCCCGTCACCTACGGCACCTATTATGTGGAGGAGTGGGCCGCCGGCGACAGCATCACGCTCAAGCGCAACCCCTACTTCCGCACGCATACGCCCGACGTTAAGAATCAGGGCGTCGCGAACATCGAAACCGTCATCGTCCGCTTCATCCCCGACGGCGAGGAGCGCGTGAACGCGCTGCTCAACGGCGATGTGGACATCATCCTCAACGTCCCGCCCAACGACGTTGCCAAGCTCAAATCCACGGCGGGCATCAAGACCTACGACTGCTCCCTCACCGGCGTATCGTATCTGAACCTCCAGACCGAAAAGGGCCTTCTCGCGGATATCCGCGTGCGTCAGGCGCTGACCTACGCCGTCGACCGCGACGCGATCGCCGAGGCGCTCGGCGGCATCGTCACCCCGACCTACGGCCTGCTGTCCGACTCGCAGTTCGGCCACAGCGAGGCAGAGGAGGCGCGCCTCGCCGAGAAGCTCGCCTACAACCCCGAAAAGGCGAAGGAGCTGCTTGCCGAGGCGGGCTGGAAGGATACCGACGGCGACGGCATCGTGAACAAGGGCAGCATGAAACTGACGCTCGATATGATGATTCCGTCCGACAACTCGACGTTCCAGGCCGCCGGCCCCATCCTGCAAAAGCAGTTTGCGGACGTCGGCGTCGAGGTGACCATCACCGAGCACGAGGCGGACTACATCAAGGAGCTTATGCGCGCCGACGAGTACACCATCGGCACGCGCACCTACGAGTGGATGGACGCGATCATCCTCTCATGGGCGTTCACGAACGAGTCCGGCTATCAATGGGAGGACCCCGAGCTGACCAAGCTTTTGAACGCCGCGAAGCTGGAGAGCGACGTCGACGAGCGCATCAAGGCGTACGAGGTTGCCTCCGAGCGTCTGGCGGACGATTTCAAGGCGATCTCCCTCTACTCCGACGGCATCTTTATCGCTACGAGCGACCGCGTGGACGGCTTTGTGGTCTGCGACGACGGCCGCGCGTGGGTCAACGACGTGGTTTTGAAGTAATTTTCTCCCGACGCGTCCGCACGATCGAAAACAAGGAGGAACATGCATGAAAAAAACACGCCTGTCCGCTCTGCTTTTGATTCTCTGCCTGCTGCTGACCGCCTGCGGCGGTGCGGCGAAGCCGCCCGAGCAGCCGCCGGAGCAGCCCGCCGAAGCGAGACCCGCCGACGACCCCAAAACCCTCGTCATCGCCATTCAGGACGAGGTCGTGGGTCTCGACGTCCAGCAGATCGCCATGGAGAACATGGTGCACGACCTGCTTTTCGAGCCGCTGGTCGTCTACAGCTCCGACCTCACCGAGTTGTACCCCGCCTTCGCGGAGTCCTTCACCGAAACGGACAAGTATCTGGAATTCGTCCTGCCCGCGGACGCGAAGTTCTCCAACGGCGACCCCGTCGACGCCGCGGCGCTCAAGGCGTCCACCGACCGCTTCCTCCGCATCAGCGAGTACGCGAGCGATCTGGAGCCGATCACGTCGGTCGAGGTCATCAACGAGCGCACCGTGCGTTACAACCTCAGCGCGCCCGCGCCCTACATCTGGGCGAACATCGCCAGCCTCTACGGCGGCATCGTGAACGTGTCCGCCGCGCGCAAGATGGGGGAGTGGGAGTTCAACCGCGCGCCCGTCGCCAACGGCATGTACTATGTGGACAATTGGATCCCCGCCGACCGTTTGATCCTCAAGCGCAACCCCTACTTCCACACGAACAACCCCATGCTCCAAAACAAGGAGGCGCCGCCGTTCGAGACCATCATCGTCCGCTTCATTCCGGACGACAATGAGCGGATGCGCGAGCTGGACGCGGGGAATGTCGACATCGTCTACAACGCCCCCACCGCCCGCAAGATCACGCTGGACGCGAACGCCCTCTACACGGTCTACAGCTACATGCAGCCCGGCATCTGCTATTTGAACCTCCAGACCGAGAAGGGTATTCTGGCGGAGGAGGCGGTGCGTCAGGCGCTGACCTACGCCGTCGACCGCGACGCGATCTCCAAGACGCTCGGCGGCATCGTAACGCCGTCGTTCAGCTTCATCTCCGAGGCGCAGTTCGGTTTCAGCCGCGCGGAGGAGGCGAAGCTCGCCGCGCAATACGCCCATGACCCGGCGCACGCGAAGGAGCTGCTTGCCGAAGCCGGCTGGCGCGACACGGACGGCGACGGCGTCGCCGACAAGGGCGGCACGAGGCTGCGCCTTGAAATGATGATCCCCTCCGACAACACCTCGTTCAAGGCGGCGGGGCCGATCCTGCAGCAGCAGTTCGCCGACGTCGGCGTGGAGACGCAGATCGTCGAGTACGAGGCGGACTACATCAAGGAGCTGATGCGCGAGGACGAATACACCATCGGCGCGCGCTCCATCAAGTGGGTCGACCCCGACATCCTCTACTACTGCTTCACCGGCGACTCCGGCTACCCGTGGGACGACCCCGAGCTGACGAAGCTGATCGTCGACGCGCGCTACATCACCGACCCCGAACAGCGCGCTGAGGCGTACGCCGCCGTCTCCGACCGGCTGACGCAGGACTTCAAGGCGATCTCGCTGTTCGCGGACAACTATATCATCGTCACCCGCAGCAACGTCAAGGGCGTGTTCGTTACGACCGACGGACGCACTTGGTTCAGCGACGCCGTGAAGGAATGAGCGCAAAAGGATAAAAAAGGCATCCGGCAGATTGCCGGATGCCTTTTGTTTATGCCGTTTGTTTCAGGCGCGTCATTTGTCTTCCTTTTCCTCCCGCTTCGGGAGCGCCGCCATCGCGCTTTCCGTCACAAGCTCGGGCGAGAAGAACGCCACGCCGCAGCGCCCGTTCTCCTTGACCTGATAGAGCGCGAGGTCCGCGTCCTTGACGACGTTGCCCGTGCTCCCGCGCGCCTCGCCGCCGAAGGCGACGCCCACGCTCACGGAAATGGGCGGCAGATCGTCCGTCGGGTTTTGCAGCCGCTCGTTGATGTGCTCGACCTTGCCGCGGATCAGCTCGACGAACTGCGAGCCGGTGTTGACCATGATGGTGGCAAACTCGTCGCCGCCGATGCGGCAGACGTAGTCGCCGGAACGGAAGCTCTCGCGCAGCACGTGCGCGATGTTCGCGAGCACGCGGTCGCCCATGTCGTGCCCGTAGGTGTCGTTGACGTGCTTGAACTTGTCCACGTCGATCAGCAGCAGCGCCGCGGTCGTCATGTCCGTGGTCTTGAGCAGGTTGTCGTAGCCCACGCGGTTGTAGAGGCCGGTCAGCTTGTCGTGGGACGCCTCGAAGGCAAGCTCGCGCGTCTTCTTCTGGTTCGCCTCGAACATCAGATTATAGGTCTTGGCAAGGAACTGGAACTCGTACGAGCCGGAGATCGGGATGGGCTGCTCCGTGCGGATGTGGAGGATGCCCTTCATCAGCGGGTTGATGATGAGCAGCGAGTTCATCATGATGACGATGGCGAAGATCACGATCAGCGCGAAGATCAAAAGCCGCTGCGTTTCGAGCAGGCGGCGCATCTCGTTCGCCGCCTCGGTCTGCTGCGCCTTGGTCTCCTCCTCCAGATCGGAGAGGTAGGCGCGCAGGTCCGCGTCGATGGACGCCTTCTTTTCCAGATAGTTGCTGTCGAGCACCATCATCTTGGCGCGCTCCTGCTTCTCCGAGCGGCTGAGGTTCGCGTCCTTGGAGAGGATCGTGGTGCTTCGCACCTCCACGGGGAACTCCGTGGGGTTGTAGCCGTAGGCGGAGATCGTCAGGCGCATCGCGTAATACTCCAGCGACATCTGCGCCTGCGACTGCTTGATGGCGTCCTCCAGCATCTCGTAGGACTCCTCGCTGCCCGTGTCGCGCAGGTCCTCCATCGCCTTTTCGCGGCGGCGGCGGACGTTGACCTCGTCGAAATAGTTCTCGATGTATTTCTTCTCGCCCGTCATCACGAAGCTGCGCGCCTGCTCGGTCAGATAGTCCGTCGCGTCCTTGATGCTCGACGCGCTCTGCTCCCAGGTGATGTAGTTCTCGGAGGTGCGGTTGACGCGCTCATAGCCGTGCGCCGCCTGATAGGTCGCACGGATCAGCAGCAGCGAGATCACCAGCGTGATCGCCGCCATCACGTAATTCATTTTTCCCAGAGGAAGGCCGCTGTGTTCTACTTTTAAGGACACATCGACCCCTCCGTTCGAATTGCCGTTCAGCCCCGTCATAGCGTCCTCCGATTATTGCGTCTCGAACGATGCGGACATTCCTACATTTTTATTATACAGGCCCCTCCCCCCGATTTGCAAGCTTTTTTTGCATGATTTCGCCTGTAAACTTGCATAAAATTTGCCGCTTTCCGAGGCGGCGCCGCTTCGGGCGCAATTTCGGCAAGTTTCCGCTTGCATTTGACCGGAATCGTGATACAATAGGCAATTAGAGAAACTCGTACCAATCGTTCCAAACAATTCCGGACAGAAAAGGAGAACAACAAAATGGCTATCGTAACGACCAAAGACATGTTCGCGAAGGCGTACAACGGCGGTTATGCCATCCCCGCGCTCAACGCCAACAACCCGGAGATCCCTCACGGCCTCACCCCGGCCGCCACCGAGCCCAACGCCCCGCTCACCCAGGGTCAGTGTTTCCTCCTTGTGGCCGAGGGCGTCCAGGAGCAGGCGAATATCCCGCCTGTCCTTCTCCCGGCCCAGAGACCGCTTCATTTCCAGCAGGCCCTCCAGGGAAAGGACCGGGAGGCCATCTACTGAAACAATGCGGTCATATATCCAGTTTTCAAACACTTCTACGCTGCCCTCCGGCTGGAACCAGCGGTTCCCGTCCTCCATGACCCGGCAGGGAAGGCCCTCTGCCTCCAGGGCGTCGGCCAGCTTAGACGTACAGCCCAGGTCGATGTCGTGGGTCCGCTCCCGGAGCCCGTAGAGCACCATCGCGGCGCCCGTGATGACCCAGTAGTCCCCGGGCTCCCAGGGCAGGGCCCGCAGCTTTTCCAGAATGTCCGCTCTGTTCATTCCTGTCGCTCCATTTCTTTCAGGTCTGTCCGGAGCGCTTCAGTTCCCCGTCTCCAGCCGCTTCGCGCCGCAGCCGCGGCAGAAGGGGCTGTCATTCCGCTGACCGCAGGCGCAGACCCAGGGGG
>CAMVGI010000046.1 GCA_947166955.1 uncultured Clostridia bacterium
CTGGTGCATCTCCCGCCAGCGCAAGTGGGGCCTCCCCATCCCCGTCGTCTACTGCCCCGACTGCGGCAAGCCCGTCTGCACCGACGAGAGCATCGAGGCGATCTCCAAGCTCTTTGCCGCCGAAGGCTCCAACGCGTGGTTCGAAAAGGACGCCGCCGCGTTCCTGCCCGCGGGCTTTACCTGCCCCGAGTGCGGCTCGAAAGGGCCGTTCGAGAAGGAGGAGGACACGCTCGACGGCTGGTGCGACTCCGGCACCACGCACTTCGCGTCCATGCAGAAGGATCAGGGCTTCTGGCCCGCCGACATGTACCTGGAGGGCCTCGACCAATACCGCGGCTGGTTCCAGTCCTCGCTGCTGACCGCCGTGGGCGCGCTCGGCAAGGGCGCCCCGTTCCGCCAGTGCGTCACGCACGGCTGGACGGTCGACGAGCAGGGCAAGGCGATGCACAAGTCGCTCGGCAACGGCGTCGACCCCGCGGACATCTTCAAGCGCTACGGCGCGGACATGCTGCGCCTCTGGGCGGCGAGCGCCGACTATCACGCGGACGTGCGCTGCGGCGAGAACATCTTCAAGCAGCTTTCGCAGAACTATCTCAAGTTCCGCAACACCTGCAAGTTCATGCTCGACAACCTCGTGGACTTCGACCCCGAGACGCAGATGGTCAAGCCCGCCGATATGCAGGAGCTTGACCGCTGGCTCATCACGAAGCTGGGTGAGCTGATGGCGAAGGTCGAGCAGGCCTACGACGACTACGAGTTCCACATCATCACCCACGCGGTGAACGATTTCTGCGTGGGCGTGCTCTCGACGTTCTACCTCGACATCGTGAAAGACCGCCTGTACTGCGACGGAAAAGACAGCGTTTCCCGCCGCGCCGCGCAGACCGCGCTCTACCTCACGCTCGACACGCTCACGAAGCTGTTCGCGCCGATTCTGGCCTTCACCTGCGACGAGATCTGGCTCGCGATGCCGCACCGCTCGGGCGACGACAAGCGCAACGTGCTTTTCAACGACATGAACAAGCCCTTTGCCGACTACGCGCTCGAAGGCGACCTCGCGCGCTGGTCGCAGCTTCAGATGCTGCGCGACGGCGTCAACGGCGCGCTCGAGAAGGCACGCGCGGACAAGAAGATCGGCAAGAGCCTCGAAGCGCACGTCACGCTCGTGAAGTCCGACGCCTCGCAGGTCGAGCTTGAGAAGCATCTCGACTACTTCAAAGCGCAGCTCGCGGACCTCTTTATCGTCTCCGACGTGGAGCTTTCGCACGACGCGGCGCTCTACGCGCAGGGCGGGGACACGCAGTTCGACGGCTGGCGCGTCGTCGTTTCCGAGGCGAAGGGCGAAAAGTGCCCGCGCTGCTGGAAGCACTCGACGAGCGCGAACGCGGACGGGCTCTGCCCGCGCTGCGCGGAGGTTGTGGCGAAGCTGCCGCAGCTTTCCTAATACCTCGGGGTACCTGCTCAACCCCCGTTAACAAAACAGAAAGGAATTCCCATCACCATGACTGCAACCACCAAGTTTTCCACCCGTACCCTTGCCCGCGCGGGCGTTATCGCCGCGATCTACGTCGCCCTTACCTATCTCGCGGGGCTGATGAACCTCGCCTACGGCCCCGTGCAGTTCCGCTTTTCCGAGGCGCTGACCGTGCTGCCGTTCCTCTTCCCCGAGGCGGTGCCGGGCCTCTTTGTCGGCTGCGTCGTGTCCAACATTTTAAGCCCCTACGGCACGCTCGACCTCGTCGTTGGCTCGATGGCGACGCTCATCGCCGCGATCTGGACGAATCGGTGCGGCAAGCGCGCTTTCGCGCCCATGCCGCCGGTCATTGCCAACGCGCTGCTCGTCGGCGCGATGATCGCGTGGTGCGAAACGGGCTTCGGCGCGGGCTTCGGCGCGGCGTTTGCCTACAATGCGCTGACCGTCGGCGCGGGCGAGCTGGTCGTGTGCTACGCGCTCGGCCTGCCGCTTTTGAAGATTTTGGAAAAGAGCGGCCTTGCCAAAAACGCGGCGCAGGACGACAACAAGTAAGCGGGAACGGACAAGGAGCGTTTATGGGCGATCTGACGGCGTTCGCACAATCGAATACCGCCGCGCGCATCCGCGCCGCCGCCTCGCGCGGCGCGCTTTCCCACGCGCTCATTTTCTCCGGCCCCGGCGAACGCGCGGACGCCGCGCGCTATGCCGCCGCCGCGTTTGAGTGCGTGTCGGAGGGCGAGCGCCCCTGCCTCGTCTGTCCGCACTGTCGCAAGGTGCTCGCGGACATCCATCCCGACGTCGTCTTCGTGCGCGACGACGAGCACAAGGAGCTGTCCGCCGACGTGGTGCGCGCCATGCGCTCGGATACGTTCATCCGCCCCAACGAGGGCGAGCGCAAGGTCTATCTCTTTGAGGACTGCGCCGCGCTCAACGAAAAAGACCAGAACATCCTGCTCAAAACCGTCGAGGAGGGGCCGCCCTACTGCGCGTTCCTTTTCTGCGCGGAGAACGCGGCGTCGCTGCTGCAGACCGTCCGCTCGCGCTGCGTGGAGGTCAAGCTCTCCGGCGGCGAGCGCGGCGAGGAGGCGGCGGGACGCGAAAAGGCGCTCTCGCTGTGCAGGCTTTTTGCCGAGGGGAACGCCGCCTCGCGCGCGTCGTTCCTCGTGAAGCTCGAAAACGAAAAGCCGGCGCGCGACGAGTTGGGCGCGCTGTTTGAGGATGCGCGGCTCATCTGCGCAGACGCGCTGCGCACGTTCTACGGCGTGCCGTGCGCGCGGGAAAACGCGGAGGTCGGTCCTCTGCTCACGCGCCGGCTGGACAAAAAGCACGTTTGCGACCTCGTCGACCTGCTCGACGCCTATCGCCGCCGCTGCGCCTACAACGTCGGCGTGGGAATGTCGCTCGGCGGCTTCATGGTCGAGCTGGAGCAGGTGCTTGCGCGATAGAAAACCCTCCTAAAAAGGAGTTGTTATTATGACTGAAGTGATCGGCGTCCGCTTTCGCGGCGGCCCAAAGGAATACTATTTCGATCCCCGCGGCCTGGCGGTCGAGTCGGGGCAGTACGTCATCGTCGAGACCGCGCAGGGGCAGGAGTATGCCCGCTGCGTCACCGGAAACCGCGAGGTGGAGGATTCCGACGTCGTGCAGCCGCTGCGCGCGCTTGTGCGCGTCGCCACCGAAAACGACAAGCGCACGTGGGAGCTTAACCGCAAGCGCGAAAAGGACGCGTTCGGCATCTGCCAGAAGAAGATCGCCGCCCACGGCCTCGATATGAAGCTTGTGCGCGTCGAGAGCAATTTCGACGGCAGCAAGATCGTATTCTACTTTACGAGCGACGGGCGCGTGGATTTCCGCGCGCTGGTGCGCGACCTCGCCAGCGAGTTCCGCGCCCGCATCGAGCTGCGCCAGATCGGCGTGCGCGACGAGGCGAAGATGCTCGGCGGCATCGGCATCTGCGGCAGACCGTTCTGCTGCGCCGAGTTTTTGGACGATTTTATCCCCGTCTCCATCAAGATGGCGAAGACGCAGAACCTCAGCCTCAACCCGACCAAGATCTCCGGCACCTGCGGGCGGCTGATGTGCTGCCTCAAATACGAGCAGGACGCCTACGAGGACGCGGTGCGCCGCTGCCCCAAGCAGGATTCCTTCGTGCTCACGCCCGACGGCCCGGGCAACATCACGAACGTCGACATCCTGCGCGAGCAGGCGGTCGTGCGTCTCGACGACCAGCCCGAAAGCCCCAAGCGCTATCACAACTGCGAGTTGAACGTCCTGCGCAACGGCAAGGGTTCGCGCGACGGCATTGAGATCCCGCGCGAGCGTCCCGAGCGTTACCGTCCGCCGGAGGAGCTGGACGAGTTCGAGCTCAAGCTCGTGGGCGATACGCGCGACATAGAGCCGTCGCTGGAGGGAGGCGCGGACGAGGACGCGGGCGAGAAGCGCCGTTCCCGCCGCGGCGGACGCTCCCGCCGCAGAGGCGGCGAGAAGCCGGACGCCGCCGCGGAGCAGAATCCGGAGAAGTCCGAGAAGCCGGAGCGGCAGAGGGTCGAAAAACCCGAGACGGAGCGTCCGGCAAAGGCGGAGAAGCCCAAGACGGAGCGTCCTCCCAAGCAGGAGAAGCCCAAGACGGAGCAGAACGCCGAAGCGGACGACGCGCCGCGCGCCGAGGGCGAAGGCAAGCCGCGCCGCAGCCATCGCCGCGGCGGACGCAACCGCCGCAGAGGCGGCGCGCCGAAGGCGGAAGGGTGAGCGGCATGGGCAAGTTTGACAACGTCTTGCTCGCAAGCGATTTCGACAACACGCTCGTTTACACCAAGGGCGCGCTGGACGCGGGTTCGACCGAGATCCCGCCGATGTGCGCGCGCAACCGCGAGGCGCTTGCGTATTTCACGGCGAACGGCGGCTACTTCTCCGTGTCCACGGGGCGCGCGCTGCCCGCGTTCGCGCGCTACGCCGCGGAGCTGCCCATCAACGCGCCGTGCATCATCGCCAACGGCGCGGGCGTCTACGATTTCCGGACGGAGGAATATATCGAGACCGCGTTTCTCGACGAGCGCGTGCGCCCGTGCGTCGCGGCGCTGCTCGCGCGCTTTCCGCTTCTTCCGTTTGAGATTTACCACACCGACCGGCGTATCCACGCCATGCACCCCAACCGCTTCATCGAAAACCACGAGCATTTGACCCGCGCGAAGACCGTGACCGTGGAGCGCTTCGACGAGGTGGATTTCCCACTGGTGAAGCTGCTGTTCGAGGACGAGCGCGAAAAGCTGGACGAGGTCTGTGATTTCATCCGCGCGCAGGATTGGGGCGCGCGGTACGAGCTGATCTATTCCAGCGACAACCTGCTGGAGATGACCGCCAAGGGTGCGACCAAGGGCGAAATGGTGCTGCGCCTTGCCCGCCGCCTCGGTGTCGCGGCGGAGGACGTTTACTGCATCGGCGACCACAGCAACGACATTTCCATGGCGGAGGTGTCCGCCGTGCGCTTCGCGCCCGCGAACGCCATCGACGAGATGCGCGCGCTGCCCGGGATGCGCGTGGTGTCCCACTGCGCGGACGGCGCGATCGCGGACGTGGTGGAGGAGTTGGACAAAAGGTATTGAGAACGGACGCGACCCCATTTCTTCTTTTTCTTGAAAAGAAGAACCGGTGTCGCCCGTCAAAGAAGAAAAACGCCGGTGGAGGTCGAAACCCTTCACCGGTCGTTTTCTCGTTTTTGCTTGTTGCAGCGCGGGCATCCCTTCATCGGATGGCTCGGCGTCCGCCATCACCGCGAACAGCTTGAAATAAAGTTCCTTGTAAAGATTCATGCCATCCCACTTTTGCAACGCATATGTGCTACGAATATATTACAGAAGCGCGAGCGATAATGCAATACGATAGTAGCACAAATTGTATTGCGAAGGTGATTTTGTGGCAACGTTCAAGATTCCAAAAGTACCGCCGACGACGAATAAGAGCGTTCGGTTTCCCAATGATGTTCTGGAGCGTGTGGAGGCGGCGATCCAAGGGATGGATTGCACTTTTTCGGCGTTTGTCGTCGAGGCGGTGCGCGTCGCTTTGGACAGTTTAGACGAAGAGCGCGACGGCGGAAACACGACGAAATAATCCCCCTCGCGCAGCGCCAGCGGATAGAGGACGCCGCGCCATCCGGCGAAGGGAAGCCTGCGCCTCGACGCGCAAAAACGTAAAAAACGACCGGTGAAGGCAGCAAGTCTCCACCGGCGTTTTTCTCTTTTGGGGAAGTCCGAAACCGTTCTCAGGGTCTCAGGGAACTTTCTCCGCCAGCCGCCAGCGAAGGCCGCTGTAGCGGCGCGCGCGCTTGTCGTTTTCCGCCATGCGGCGGAGGGTCGCGTCGTCGCCGACGACCACGAGCAGCTCGCGCGCGCGGGTGATGGCGGTGTACAGGACGCCGCGCACCTCCAGCCCCGCCGCGCAGGGCGCGGAGACGAACACCACGCCGCGGTACTCGCTGCCCTGCGATTTGTGGACGGTCATCGCGTAGGCCATGTCCAGCTCCGCGAGCATATCGACGGTGTAGGTCGCGACGCGCTCGTCGAACGCGATGGTCAGAAGCTCGCCCGAGGGGTCGATTTGCAGGATGCGGCCCACGTCGCCGTTGAAAACGCCCGTGCCCGCCGTGCCGTCCTCCTTCTCCCAGACCACGTCGTAGTCGTTGCGCGTCTGCATGACGCGGTCGCCCTCGCGGAACACGACGTCGCCGAAGACGCGCTCGCGCTTGCCGTCGGCGCGGGGGTTGAGCGCCTCCTGCAACGCGCGGTTGAGCGCCGCGGTACCCGCCGCGCCCTTGTGCGTGGGCGTGAGCACCTGAATGTCCGCGGCGGGGATGCCCATTTTTTCGGGCAGACGCGTTTTGCAAAGCTCCACCACCGTGTCCACGAGCCGGACGGGATCGCGGCGCGGCAGGAAGAAGAAATCGCTGTCGGCGGTGTTGGTAAGCTCCGGCGTCCGCCCCGTGTTGACCGCGTGGGCGCTGCGGATGATGGCGGAGCGCTGCGCCTGGCGGAAGACCTCCGTGAGCGCGACGGTTTCGACGCGCGCGCTGCGGATGAGGTCGGAGAACACGTTGCCCGCGCCGACGCTCGGCAGCTGGTCGGGGTCGCCGACGAGCACGAGGCGGCAGCCGGGTTTGAGCGCTTCGAGCAGCGCGCGCATGAGCGCGAGGTCGACCATGCTCGTTTCGTCCACGATGAGCGCGTCCGCCTTGAGCGGATCTTTTTCGTTTTTGAGGAACTTTACCTGTCCCGTGCGCTCATCCCAGCTCATGCCGAGCATGCGGTGGATGGTCTGCGCGTCGCGCCGGCAGACCTCGCTCATGCGCTTCGCGGCGCGTCCGGTCGGCGCGGCGAGCAGCACGTCGAGACCCATGCGCTCGAAAAGCGCCAATATCGCGCGCACCGAGGTCGTCTTGCCCGTGCCGGGGCCGCCGGTGAGAATGAGAAGCTCCCGCTCGGCGGCAAGCTCCACCGCGCGCCGCTGGAGCGGGGCGTATTCGATGCCCTGCTCGCGCTCGATCTCGTCGATGGCTTTCTTCGCGCCGCGCAGCTTGTCCGGCTTGTCCGCGAGCATCGCGCGCAGACGCAGCGCGACGTAGCGCTCCGCGTCGAGACAGCGCGCGAGATAGCACGCCTCCACGTTCGCCACATGCTCCTGCGCGAGTTTTCCGGCGTCGAGCAGGTCGTCGAGCGCCTTTTCCACCGCGTCGGCGGGCATGTCCAAAAGCTGCGCCGTCGCGGTGAGCAGCTTGTCGCGCGGCAGGAACACGTGTCCGCCGTTTTGCTCGTTGTGCGAAAGCTCAAAGAGCAGCGCCGCCTCCGTGCGGCACGACGCGTCGCCGGAAAAGCCGAGCGCGAGGGCGATCTCGTCCGCGACGGCGAAGTCCACGCCGAACGGCTCGTCCGCGAGCAGGTACGGGTTGCGGCGCAGCATCTCCATCGCGCCCGTGCCGAAGCGCCGGTAGAGCGGCACGGCGAGCGCGACGGGCAGCTCGAAGCGCGTCAGAAACTCCATCAGCCGCCGCAGGCCCATCTGCTCGCGAAAACTCTCCGCGATCTCGCGGGCGCGCTTGTCGGTGACGCCCTTGACCTTGCGCAGCTCCTCGGGCGCGTTTTCGATGACGTCCAGCGTGTCGGGGCCGAAGCGATCCACCAGCTTCTGCGCCGTGGCGGGGCCGACGCCGCGCACGACGCCGGAGGAGAGGTAGTCGAGGATGCTGCTCTCCGTCTGCGGCATATGCCGCTCGACCTCGTCGGCGGCGAACTGCTCGCCGTGCTGCGGATGCGTGACGAACGCGCCCGTGGCGGCGATCTCCTCGCCCGGCGCGGCGCAGGGGATGCAGCCCGTGACGGTGAGCAGCTCGCCCTCCTCGGTCACGGCGCGCACGACGGCGTAGCCGTTCTCTTCGTTTTGATAGATGACCGCCGCGATCGTGCCGATGACGGTCGTTTGTTCGTCCATGCCGCCTACTCCCATTCCTGTTTGGTAAAGCGTTCCAGCTCCGTGCGCGTGAAAAGCGAAACGTCGACGCCGTCCCTGCATAAGAGGGCGGCGGTTTTTTTCGTCTCGTCGTCCATGCCGAGGTCGACGAGCAAAACGCGGCGAAAGCCGCCGTACTCCCAGCGGGCGCGCGTAAGAGAGCGCACCGTCTGTTCCAGCGCCGCGCCCGTACCCTCGCGGCAGGGAACGAGCACAAACGCGTCGAGCATAGCGCGCCGCCGCGGACGCAGCGCCGCCGAGAGCAGCAGCGGCAGTACCGTAAGAAGCCCTATCGACGCGAGCGCCGCCAGGCGC
>CAMVGI010000047.1 GCA_947166955.1 uncultured Clostridia bacterium
CTTTCCGCTGCCGACCGCAGTGGCGGTGATAGTCGCGCTGCCCCAGTCGTGCGCGTAATAACGACCGGAGGACGTAACGGATACCACGTCGGAATCGCTGCTTCTCCACCGCACGCTGTCGGTGCTGGGATAGACCGTCGCAATCAGCCTGCCCGAGTCGCCGACGTACAGATCCAGCCACGTGCTGTCGAGCGAAACGCCGGTCTTCGAGGAATCCGCCGCCGCGACGGCGGCGGTCGCGGCGCTTGTGATGCTGCCGGTCTGGACGGTGCTCTTGACCTCGCAGGTGATCGTTTTGCCCTGCTCGGCGGCCGTCAGCTTGAACGTGTTGCCCGTCGCGCCGGAGATCGTCGCGCCGTTCGCCTTCCACTGATAGGAGAGAACCCCCGTGTTGTTGGAGCCGCTGACCGTCGCGGTGAGCGTCTGGCCGACCTTCGCCGTGCCGGAAATCGTCACCGTGCCGGTGAGCGCGGGCATATTGCTGATCGTTACCGTGGCGGTCCCGCTGTAGCCCACGCCGTTTGTGGTCGCCGTGGCGGTATAGGTCACGGCGCCGGCGGTAACGTCGGGCGAGGTCGTGTAAGCGTTGGACGTCGCGCCGCCGATGGCGTCGCCGCCCCGCTTCCACGCATAGGTGCAGGCGACGGTATAATCGTTCCCGTTTGCCGTGACCTTTGCGGGGCTGAGCGCGGCGGTCAGCGTTACGCCGGTTCCGTCGTGCGTCTTGTTCGTTTGCGCGGGCGTGACCGTCACCGCGGGCGTGCCGTCGACCACGCCTTTGAGGTACGTCGGGTGATTCAGCGTAACGATGCTTTTTCCCGCGGCGAGCGCCTCGGCCTGCACGTCCTTGAACACGCCGCCCGAGACGGAAACGCCGTAGCGCACGCTGCTCGCGCCGGCGCCGGAAGCCTTTGGGTGGACGACGACCGTGCCGTCGAATTCGCCGCCCGTGATGGTCAGCAGGGTGTCAGTCGTATTCAGATTCGGGTCGGTCTCATAGCCGTTGATCTTGTACCCGTTCGTCTGGTTTACGGACCGGAAAACGCCGCCCTCCACAAGCATCACGCCCGGATTGGCGCTGTTCGCTCCGGCGGTGCCGACGCTCAGGGGATACGCGCCGACAAACGTGCCGCCGATGATCTTCGCCTTGCCCCAGCAGAGGATGGTGGCGGCGTTTGTATCCTGATTTTTCGCGCTGCTGTCAAACGTGCCGCCGGAGATGACCAGATAGCTGTAGTCGTCGTTTTTGACGACCGCCTTGCTCGTATAGGTCCCGCCTGTTCCGGTCAGGGACTTGCCCTGAAACGTGCCGCCGCTGATGTTCAGATACGCCACGGTGTCCGTATCCGCATAGGTCTTGGAAGCGCCGCTGACGTAGGAGGCAGCGACGAGGTCTGTCGTCGCCGCGGTGCCCGCGCCGGCATAGCTGTCCGTGCCGCCGGCCCAGCCGTTCGTGACCATGCTGTTGCCGCCGCTGCTGGCGTTGTCCGCTTTTACGCCCGCGCCGGTGATAAGGAGCCTGCCGTAGTTGCGGATGGTGTAATACTGGTCGGCGAGGAAAGCCCCGCCCTCCAGCGTGCAGGTCGCGTTCGGCTCCACGATGAGCGCCGCGGCGTTCGCGCCCTTGGCGTGCACAAGTCCCGTGCCGCTGACGGTCGCGCTTGCGCCCGACTTGACGACGATCACGCTGCCAACGTCCGGCGCGACGGTGTAGGCGCCGAGATCCAGCCTGACGTTCGTGCCGGTGATCTCCACGCCGTTCGAGAGGCTGCCGCTCAAAGCATAGGTCACGCCGCTGCCGTCGAGGACGTGCTTCCCCGCGGCGGGAGAGGGCAGTTCCGCCGCGCGTGCGGGCAGCAGCGAGCCGAGCAGCGCGCAGGCAAAAAGCAGACTCAAGATCCTTCTTTTCATTTCACTCATTCTCCTGTCTGAGCATTGTTTTCGCGGTATCGCTTGGCAAATGCCGATACCGATACTATTTTATCTTAATTATACAATTCTTGCCGGAAATGGCAAGGCAAAATATTATGTCAACATGTAGATTTGGGTGTTCCGTTTTTGTAAAATATGCTATAATCGATCAGAGATCAACGAAGGAGGCGCACGATGGCGAATATCAGCGACCTCAGCCGCGACGGCTGGATGCTCAAGGGCCCGCTTGCCGAGAAGGGCTACGATTGGTGGTGGCATTCCTTCACCGCGGAGAACGCGGAAACGGGCGAGCGCAAGCCGTTTTACATCGAGTTTTTCACCTGCAATCCCGCGCTCGCGGAGGACGAGCCGCGCATCGTGTGGAACATCCCCGCGCTGCTGCGCGGCGATTTGAAGCCGTCCTATATGATGGTCAACGCGGGCTTCTGGGGCGAGGAAAAGGGGCAGCTCCACCGCTTTTTCGCGTGGAAGGACGTGCGCGTGCGCGACGGGATACCCTACGAGATCGGCGCGGCGGACTGCTTTTGCAGCGAGACCCACACGCGCGGCAGCGTCGACGTGTCGGCGGAGGACGCGCGGGCGCATCCCGAGTGGATGAGCGACGCGGGCAGCATGACGTGGGACCTTGCCATCGACAAGAAGGTGGCGTTCCACGTCGGCTACGGCGCGGACGAGTTTTTCCGCGAGCGCAACGCGTTCGAGATGTTCTGGCACGCCGAGGGCATGAAGACCGAGTACAGCGGCGAGCTGACCTTGAACGGCGTGCGCTACGTCGTGCGTCCCGAGACCTGCTACGGCTACGCGGACAAGAATTGGGGCGCGGATTTCACAAGCCCGTGGGTGTGGCTGTCGTCGAACGACCTCGTGAGTAAAATTACGGGCGAACGCCTTCGCGACAGCGTGTTTGAGATCGGCGGCGGGCGGCCCAAGGCGTTCGGCGTCGCGCTGGAGCGAAAGCTTTTGGGCGCGTTTTGGTACGAGGGGAAGAACTACGAGTTCAATTTCTCGAAATTCTGGACGCATTCCGAGACGGAGTTCGAGTGCCGCGAGACGGAGGACGAGATCGTCTGGCACGTCGTGCAGACGACGCTGACGGCGAAGCTTGTGACCGACATCCGCTGCAAAAAGCGCGATATGCTGCACATCCGCTACGAATCGCCCGCGGGCGAGCTGCGGCACAAGAAGCTTTGGAACGGCGGAAACGGCTATGGCACATTGAAACTCTATAAGCTGCATAACGGCGCGGAGACGCTGATCGACGAGATCGCCGCCGAAAGCGTCGGCTGCGAGTACGGCGAGTATTGATAAGAGGAGAGACGACGAGATGAAAGAACTGCTTGCATTTTTGGAACAAGAGGGCGTGGACGGTGAGCTGCTGCGCGGCGTGGAGGCGTTCCGCGCGAAATATCCCGCCGCGCCGGAGCTTTCCGGACGCGTGCCGCAGCCGGAGTATTTCTACTACGGCAAAAAGACGTGGGAGCTTGCCATCGCCGCGCTGCTCGCGGGGAAGAACCTGCTGCTCGCGGGGCCGAAGGCGACGGGCAAGAACGTGCTGTGCGAAAACCTCGGCGCGCTGTTCGGCCGTCCCGTTTGGAACGTGTCCTTCCACATCAACACCGATGCGTCGTACCTCGTCGGGACCGACACCTACGACGGGCGCGCGGTGGTGTTCCGCCCCGGCCCCATCTGGCTGTGCGCGGCGCAGGGTGGCTTCGGCGTGCTCGACGAGATCAACATGGCGAAGAACGAGGCGCTTGCCGTGCTGCACGCGGCGCTGGACTTCCGCCGCAGCCTCGATGTGCCGGGCTATGAGAAGACCGACCTCAGACCCGAAACGCGCTTCATCGCCACGATGAACTACGGCTACGCCGGTACGCGCGACCTCAACGAGGCGCTGACCTCGCGCTTCGCCGTGCTGGATATGCCGGTCATTTCGGAGGAAAATCTGCAAAAGCTCATCTCCCGCCGCTATCCGAGCATCAACGTCAAGATCCGCGACCAGCTTGCGCGGCTCTACGCCGAGCTGGAGCGCAAGGCGGAGAGCGCCGAGATCTCCGACAGCGCGCTCGACCTGCGCGGCCTGCTCGACGCGATCGCGCTGATGGAGCAGGGGCTTTCCTCGGGCGACGCGCTTACGATGTGCGTGGTCAACAAGTCGTTCGACGCGTACGAGCGCGGCCTCATCCGCGACGTGATCGCCGCGCGCATCCCCGCCGACCTCACGAAGAGCGTCGTGTTCACGGCATGATCAAGAAACGTTTTTCGGGCAGCGCCCGCCGCGCGCGCAACATCGTGTGGAACGCCGCGGCGCGCTACGATTTCGAGCCGCCGTTCCTCGCGTTCTTCCCGAACGGGGAACCCGACCACTACTTCAACATGGTCATCGGGCTTGCGGAGAAGTGGCTCGACCTGCCGCGCATCTGGGCGTTTTTCGAGCGCTACGGCGGCGATCACCGCGCGGAGGAGTTCGACGAGTTCCTTTGGCTCGGCGTTGAAAACTGCGTGTACGAAAAAGAACTTGCCGAGCGTCCCGTTCTCGAAGCGCTGCGCCGCGCGCGCGCGGAAAAGTTCTATGCGATGCAGCAGCGGCTCTCGCGCCAGCAGATGGAGATGCAGAGCATGCCCGTCTACACGCAGCAGGAGGCGCGCTGGGCGGCCGTTCTGGGACGGAGCGCGCTCCTCTCGCCGCGCGAGAAAAACGCATGGCGGAGGCGCTGCGCTTTTCCGGCGCGCTCGACACCGACGGCGTGCTGGACGCGATGGAGGCGTTTTTGCGCGAGTTCTTCCGCTTTACGCCGCCCGATGCGCCCGCCGCGCCGAAAAAGGGCGGGGCGCTCGCAAAGCTGTTGCTGCGCCATGAGCACCGCAGGCACGACCGCCTGCTCGTGCGCACCGGCACCGGCGAGGGCGACCATCCGCGCGCGGTGCAGCTTCGGCATATCAACATGGGCCGCCACACAGGGCCGACGGAGAAGGACGCGGCGTTCGTCCGCGCCGTGTTCGGGCCGAGCGCGCTGACGGACGGCGAGCTGCGCATCCTCGAAAACGAGCTGTGCGTCGGAAACGACGAGGGCTGCCGCCTTTGGGTGACGAAGGGCGCGGGCGAAAACGCGTCCGCGCAGGCGGAGCGCGCGGACGGCGAGGCCGCCGACGTGCGCCGCAGCGCCGCGCTCCAAAAGGAGCGCAACGAGGCGTTTTTGCGCGAGCACGCCGCGCAGACGCGCGGCAGCATCCGCCGCCTCTCCACGCGCATCGACACGATCTTTTCCTCGTACCTCCGCCATATGCCGGAGCCGGCGCGCGCGGGACGCGCCCGCAGCGAGGCGCCGTACCGCCGGCCGGTGCTGAACGATGCGCGCGTGTTCCTCAAAAACGGCGAGGAGGTCGAGCCGGAGCTCTGCGTCGATTTGCTGCTCGACGCGTCGCAGTCGCGCATGAACTGGCAGGAGGTGCTTTCCTGCGAGGCGTACGTCATCGCCAAGAGCCTCGAAAAAGCGCACATCCCCGTGCGCGTGTGCGCGTTTCGCAGCCTGCGGGGCTATACGGTCCTTGAGACGCTCAAGGGCTACGCCGACGCCTGCGAGGGCGTGACGCGCTACTTCGCCGCGGGCTGGAACCGCGACGCGCTGGCGCTGGAGGCGATGGGACGGCTGGACGACGCGGCGATGCGCGGCAAGCAGCGCGTTCTGCTCGTGCTGACCGACGCCAGCCCCAACGATTCAACGCCGCTTGCGGGCGAGGGGCTTCTGCTCCCGCGCGAGTACGAGGGCGCGGCGGCGGTCAGGGCGGCGGAGGACGCGGTGCGCGGCTTACGCGCGGACGGTGTCCGCGTCGGCGCGGTGTTCCACGGCAGCACGGCGCATTTGGAGAACGTCAGCCAGATCTACGGCCACGCCTACGTGCGCATCCAAAAGGCCGCCCAGCTTGCGCAGGGCGTGAGCGACCTGCTGCTGATGCTGCTGCGCGAGGCGCGGACGGACTGAACGGCAAAAAAGTGTTGCCGGTTTTGCGGTTTTGGCGTATAAAGGAACAGACGGAGGGTAAAACCATGAGAGAACATTGGAAAGCAGCCCTTTTGACCATCGCGCTGCTGCTCGCGCTCGCGCCGGTGCTCGGCGGGAACGCGCGGGCAGACATTTCCTATAACCTTTGGCTCGGTGAAACGGAGGTCACGGACAGCGCGACATCCGGCGACGGGTGGTCGTATGCTCCCGGCACCCACACGCTCACGCTGAATGGCTACAGCTACACGGGCGTGGGGCATAATGCCAATGGTAGAGCCGCGCTCTACTACGACGGAACCGATCCGCTGCACATCGAGCTGGTCGGCAACAATGCGCTGACGCTGACGCCCCCTTCTACGGCGCCCAATTTCAGCTACGGCATCTTCAGCACGAAAGATGTGACTTTCAGCAGCGCAAGCGGCACGGGCAAGCTGAACGTCACGGCGGGCACGGCAACTGACAACAGTTATGGCGCGTTTTTTTACTACTGTGGCGCCGAATTTACCGGCGGCAGCCTGACCTTTACCGCCGGAAGCGCGACGCACAACAGTATAGGCATACTCTCCTATACAACGCTGACGGTCAGCGGCGGCTCCGTGAAAGCGGTGGGCAGCGCTGCGGAGCAGTTCGACAGCGCTGGAATCTTTGTTAACAATTCTAGCGCCGTGGTTGCCGTCAGCGGCGGCAGACTGGAGGCGGTCGGCGGTACTGCCACCGACGGAATCAGCACGGGCTTTTTTTCTTCCGTCAACGTCACCGGAGGCGAGGTGGTCGCATATGCCGACGATGTGGCGATTGAAGAGCACAAAACGCTGACCGTCGCCTCGGGCATGACCGTCCTCGCGGGTTCGGACAGCAGCAGCGTCGAGGATGTAACTGCCTTTGCCTATGATACTTACAAGAACAATGAATATATCCGGGTATTCCAGTCCGAGTCTCCCGCGCCGCCGCCCACGCCCGTCGTTCCGTCCGCAAGCAGCTCCTCGCCGCCGCCCGAGCCGTTTTCGCAGTCGCTCACGAGCGCCGTGCCCTCGTCCTTTGACGGCGGCAAGGTCGCCGTTTCCCCCGCGGACGCGGGCATTGGCGACAAGGTGACGCTCACGGCGACGCCCGACGAGGGGATGCGCCTCGCGAGCCTCACGGTCGACCGCATCGGCGGCGACCCGGTGAAGCTTACCGACGAGGGGAACAACGTCTACAGCTTCCGCATGCCCGGCTGGCGCATCGCCGTGAACGCACAGTTTGAACCCATTCCGGCGGAGCGGAGCGCGGCGCGGCAGGAGCCCGCCGAAACGGCGGCTGCGCAGCCCGCGCAGCCCACGCTGCGCGCCGGAAACCTCCCCGGCGTGGTGCTTTCGCCGCAGCGCACGACCGTCAACGGCGCGGAGGCGACGGTCGAATCGTACAACATCGGCGGCACGAACTATTTCAGCCTGCGCGACCTCGCCGCGCTGCTCAGCGGCACGCCCGCGCAGTTCAACGTCGAATTCGACGCGGACCGCGACGCGGTGGTCATCACGAGGGGCGCGACGTACAACGGTGCGGTGAACACGAACTTCACCGACCGCTCCGGCTGCACCGTCCCGAGCTATCAGACGGTGTTCATCGACGGCGTGCCGGTCTCGCTGACCGCGTACAACATCGGCGGCAACAACTTCTACGGCCTGCGCGAGCTGTCCGCGCTCATCGGCTATAGCGTGAGCTACGACGAGGCGAACAACACGGCGGTCATCGAGGCCAGATAAGCCGGAAAACGCAAAAAGGAGAGGCAAAAGCCTCTCCTTTTCGTTGTATTGCCGCGAGAAATTACGGATAGTATTTATCCACCGCGCTTTTGCGAAGCGCCGCGTCGGTCATCAGCTCGCGCTCGTCCTCAATGCTGGAGACGATGCCGCTGCGGCGCAGGACGTCGAGCGCCTTTTCACGGTCGGCCTCGACGACCTTGACCCAATAGATGTCGCGGTCGATTCTGCCCTTCGCGCCGAAGTCGCGCGGATCGAGCTTGGCGCCGCAGCCGCCCGCCATCACGACGTCCTGCAGGTAGTGCCCCGCGCGGACGCCGCGCAGTCCCGCCTCCTTGAGCGCCGCCCTGATTCGGAGCCACGTTTCGCGGTCGCGTTTTTTGAAGATCTCGACCCGTTTTTCAAACATTGCCCTCGCATCCTTTCCCGTATGCGGCGAAAGCCGCCTGCCGTTCGTTTACGGATACTATAGCACGCCGCGCCGCATCGGTCAAGCCGCGCGGGGGCTGGACGGCGCGCGCGTTTCGTGCTATGA
>CAMVGI010000048.1 GCA_947166955.1 uncultured Clostridia bacterium
CGCAAAGTTCATCGTAAGCCCCGGCTTCAACCCCGACACCGTGAAGTACGGCCTTTCCAAAGGCGCGCTCATGCTCCCCGGCACCGCGACCGGCGGCGAGATGGAGCAGGCGATGGCGCTGGGTCTGGAAGCGGTCAAGTTTTTCCCCGCCGAGGACAACGGCGGCGTGAAGAAGCTCAAGTCCTTCGCCGGCCCCTACCGCAATCTCAAGTGGATGCCCACCGGCGGCGTCAACACGAAGAACCTGACGGACTACCTCTCCTTCGATCAGGTGCTCGCCTGCGGCGGCACGTGGATGGTCAAGAAGGACATGATCGAGGGCGAGCGCTGGGACGAGATCACCGCGGCGTGTCAGGACGCGGTCCGGACCATGCTGGGCTTCCGCATCGCGCACGTCGGCGTCAACTGCGGCGACGCGGCGGAGGCGGAGAAGCTCGCGAAGCTCGTATCCGCGATGTTCGGCTTCGCGCCGCGCGAGACGAGCAAGTCGTGGTTCGCGGGCGACGCGATCGAGTACATGGACGTCCCCGGCCCCGGCACGAAGGGCCACATCGGCATCAAGACCAACAGCGTCGAGCGCGCGATGTACCACCTCGGCCGTCAGGGCGTCGAGTTTGACGAAAGCAGCGTCGCCTACAACGACAAGGGCGCGGCGAAGTTCGCGTACATCAAGGGCGAATTCGGCGGCTTCGCAATCCATATCGTGCAGTAAAGGAGAAAAAATTATGCCTAAGATCGTTACCTTCGGCGAGCTGATGGTTCGCCTTCAACCGTACAACTACGAGCGCTTCGTGCAGGCGGATCATCTCGAATTCAGCTTCGGCGGCGGCGAGGCGAACGTCGCCGTGTCGCTCGCCAACTACGGCATGAACGCCGTCTACGTCACCAAGCTGCCCGCCCACGCCATCGGGCAGTGCGCGGTCAACAGCCTGCGCCGCTACGGCGTGGATACGAGCGAGATCGTGCGCGGCGGCGAGCGCGTCGGCATCTACTACAACGAAAAGGGCGCAAGCCAGCGCGGCAGCGTGTGCATTTACGACCGCGCGCACTCCGCGATCGCCGAGGCGACGGTCGTGGACTTCGATTGGGACAAGATTTTCGACGGCGCGGATTGGTTCCATTTCACCGGCATCACGCCCGCGCTCGGCCCCAACGTGGTCGAGATCTGCAAGGACGCGTGCAAGGCGGCGAAGGAACACGGCGTCAAGGTCTCCTGCGACCTCAACTACCGCGGCAAGCTTTGGACGCGCGAGCAGGCGCGCGAGGCGATGACCGAGCTGTGCCGCTACGTCGACGTGTGCATCTCCAACGAGGAGGACGCCAAGGACGTCTTCGGCATCGAGGCGGAGGCGACCGACATCACCGCGGGCAAGCTCGACCGCGAGGGCTACAAATCCGTCGCCAAGCAGCTCGCCGACAAGTTCGGCTTCGAAAAGGTCGCCGTCACGCTGCGCGAGTCCCGCTCCGCGTCCGACAACGGCTGGTCGGGCATGCTCTACGACGCGAAAAGTGGCGAATACTGCTTCTCCAAGAAGTACGATCTGCACATCATCGACCGCGTCGGCGGCGGCGACAGCTTCGGCGGCGGCCTGATCTACTCCCTGCTCTCCGGCAAGACGACGCAGGAGGCGGTGGAATTCGCGGTCGCCGCGTCCGCGCTCAAGCATTCCATCGAGGGCGACTACAACATGGTGAGCGTCGCCGAGGTCGAAAAGCTCGCGCACGGCGACGGCTCCGGCCGCATCCAGCGGTAAGGGGGAAACGTCATGAAGCCGTTTATGGACCGGGATTTCCTGCTGGAAACCGAAACCGCGAAGCATCTGTTCCACGACTGTGCCGAGCGTCAGCCGCTCGTCGATTACCACTGCCATATCTCGCCGCGCGAAATCTACGAAGACCGCCGTTTCCGCGACCTCACCGAGGTCTGGCTCGGCGGAAAGCAGCCGGACGGCAGCTACTTCGGCGACCATTACAAGTGGCGCGTCATGCGCTCGAACGGCGTGTCCGAGGACTACGTCACCGGCGACAAGCCCGCGTACGAGCGCTATCTTAAGTTCGTGGAGGCGCTTGAGAACGCCATTGGCAATCCGATGGTGCATTGGTGCAATCTGGAGCTGCGGCAGTTTTTCGGCATCGACAAGCCCCTCACGCTCGAAAACGCGAAGGCGATCTGGGACGAATGCGCCGACAAGCTGCAAAACGATTCCTCGCTCACCGTGCGCGGCATCATCAAAAAGGCGAACGTCGCGTTCATCGGCACGACGGACGACCCCGTCGACACGCTCGAATGGCACGAGAAGCTCGCCACCGACGCGACGCTCGCCGTCAAGGTCTGCCCGTCCTTCCGCCCCGACAGGGCAATCAACATCAGCAAGCCCGGCTTTGCCGACTACATCGCAAAGCTCGCCGCGAGCGTCGGCAAGCCGTCCCTCCCGGCCGTGGAGGACGTTTGCGCGGCGTTGAGCGAGCGGTTGGCGTTTTTCGTAAAGATGGGCTGCCGCGCCAGCGACCACGGCCTCGACTACGTTCCCTTCCGCGTCGCGGACGCACGGCAGGTAAACGCCGTGTACGCCAAGGCGCTGCGCGGCGAGAGCGTCACAATCGAGGAGGCGGAGCAGTACCAGACGGCGCTGCTGCTGCATCTCGGGCGGGAATACCACCGTCTGAACATCGCGATGCAGCTCCACTACTCCTGCTACCGCAACGCGAACGAGCGGATGTTCTCCCTGCTCGGCCCCGACACCGGTTTCGACATGATCGCCCAGACCTCCTGCGGCATTGAGATCGCACAGATGCTCTCGGCGCTCGACAAGACCGGCGAGTGCCCCAAAACGATCCTCTATTCGCTCAACGGCGTGGACAACGACATGCTCGGCACGCTGATCGGCTGCTTCCAGTCCGGCTCCCTGCCCGGCAAGATCCAACTCGGTAGCGCGTGGTGGTTCATGGACACCCGCGACGGCATGGAGCGCCAGCTCCGCTCGCTCGCGAACCTCGGGCTGCTCGGCAATTTTGTCGGCATGCTGACCGACTCGCGCTCGTTTTTGAGCTACGCCCGCCACGACTATTTCCGCCGCATCTTCTGCAACCTCGTCGGGTCGTGGGTGGAAAACGGCGAGTACCCCAACGACGACGCGGCGCTCTTGAGCATCGCCGAGGGCGTGAGCTACCGCAACGCGGCACGCTACTTCGACTTGTAACGCCATGAGACGGTTAAACTACGAAACGCTCACGCAGGCGGGCTATGACGGATACCTCCTGCGCCGCGCGCCGGAGCGCGTGCTGCAGTTCGGCGAGGGCAATTTTCTGCGCGCCTTTGCGGAGGATTTCATCGACCGGATGAACGAAACCGCGGGCTTTGACGCCAAGGTCGTGCTCGTGCAGCCGCGCGGCGGACACCCCGAGGCCGCCGACCGTTTCGGCGAACAGGAGGGGCTTTACACGCTCGTCCTGCGCGGGCGCGAAAACGGCGCGGCGGCGGAGCGCGCGCGCGTGATCTCCTGCGTGTCCCACTGCCTCGACCCCAAGCGCGATTGGGATGCGCTGCTTGCGTGCGCGAAAAACCCCGACCTGCGCTTCATCATCTCCAACACCACCGAGGCGGGCATTGTTTTCGACCCCGCGTGCAAGCGCTCCGACGCGCCGCCCGCGAGCTTTCCCGCAAAGCTGACCGCGTTCCTTTACGAGCGCTGGCGGCGCGGCGGACGCGGCTTCGTCATCCTCTCCTGCGAGTTGATCGACCGCAACGGCGAAGAACTTCGCCGCTGCGTGAACGAATACGTCAGGCTCTGGGCGCTGGAGGATGATTTCGCCGCGTGGCTGGAACGGGAGAACCTATTCTGCTCCACGCTGGTCGACCGCATCGTCACCGGCGCGCCGAAAGCGGAGGCGTCCGCGCTGTGCGAATCCTTCGGCTACGAAGATCAACTCATCGACACGGGCGAGCTGTTCGCCGCATGGGTCATCGAAGCGCCGCAGTCGCTCAAGGACGAGCTGCCGTTTGAAAAGGCGGGGCTTCCGATCCGGATCGTCGACGACGTGACGCCGTATAAACAGCGCAAGGTGCGCATTTTGAACGGCGCGCACACGGCGATGGTACTCGGCGCGCATCTCGCGGGCAAGGCCATCGTGCGCGAGTGCATGGAGGACGACGTGATCCGCGGTTTCCTGGACCGCGCGCTTTTCGACGAGATTCTCCCCACGCTCGACTTGCCGAGGGACGAGCTTCAGGACTTTGCCGCCTCCGTCCTCGACCGCTTCAACAACCCCTACATCGACCACCGGCTGCTCGACATCGCGCTCAACTCCACCGCGAAGTGGAAGGCGCGCGTGCTGCCGAGCGTGGTCGCTTACTCAGGACGCAAAGGCGACCTTCCGAAGCGTCTCGTTTTCTCGTTCGCCGCCTACGCGGCGTTTTACCGCAAGGGCGGCGACGCGGTGCGCGACGACGATTGGGTGCTCGACTTCTTCCGCGCGCACGCGAACGACGACGCAAGCGCGCTGATGCGCGCGCTGGTGCGCAACGAGCGCATGTGGGGCGATTCGCTTGCCTGCCTCGACGGGTTTGAGGTGGCGGCCGCCGCCGCGCTCGCGCGCATCGACGAGGTCGGCATGTACGAGGCCATGCGGGAGTGCCTGTAAGGAAAAACCGCGGGGGCAGGCGCTGCGTCTGTCCCTGCGCGCCTATGGAGAACGACTATGAAGCTCATCAAGATCCACCCCGCCGACAATGTGGCGGTCGCGCTGGAGGACGTGAAAGCAGGCGAAACGCTGACGGCGGGCGGAGAGACCGTCACCGCCGCCGAGGACGTCGCGCGCGGGCATAAGATTGCGCTGACGCGCATCGGCGCGGGCGCAAGCGTCGTCAAGTACGGCGTCCCCATCGCGCTTGCGGGCGAGGACATCCCCGCGGGCGCGTGGGTACACGTCCACAACGCGCGCACGGCGCTTTCCGAGCACGCGGAGTACGTCTATGACCACAAGGTCTTCCCGCCGCCCGCCGTAACGCCGCGCACGTTCGAGGGCTACCGCCGCGCGGACGGACGCGCCGCCGTGCGCAACGAGCTGTGGATCCTCCCCACCGTCGGCTGCGTCAACAGCGTCGCGCAGGCGCTCGCGCGGGAGAATCAGGACCTCGTCGCGGGCAGCATCGACGGGCTGTACGCCTTTCCCCACCCGTTCGGATGCAGCCAGCTCGGCGACGACCACGCGCGCACGCGCAAGCTGCTCGCATCGCTCGCGCGGCACCCGAACGCGGGCGGCGTGCTGGTTTTGGGACTCGGCTGCGAGAACCTGACGATGGAGCAGTTTCAAAAGGAACTTGGCGCATGGGACGACCGGCGCGTCAAGTTCCTCGTCTGCCAGAGCGTCGAGGACGAACTGGAGGCGGGCGCCGCGCTGCTGCGCGAGCTTGCGGACTACGCCGGACAATTCCGCCGCGAAACGCTCCCCGCGGGCGAACTGATCGTCGGTATGAAGTGCGGCGGCTCGGACGGGCTTTCCGGCGTCACGGCAAACCCGACGGGCGGGCGCTTTTCCGACCGGCTTATCGCGCTCGGCGGCTCGACCGTGCTCACCGAGGTGCCGGAGATGTTCGGCGCGGAAAACATACTCTTTTCGCGCTGCGAAAATCGCGCCGTATTCGACCGCGCGGTGGACATGGTCAACGACTTCAAGGCGTACTTCGTCCGCCACGGGCAGGCGGTATACGAAAACCCCAGCCCCGGCAACAAGGCGGGCGGCATCACAACGCTGGAGGACAAGTCCTGCGGCTGCGTCCAAAAGGGCGGCAGCGCGCAGATCGTCGACGTACTCGGTTACGCGGAACCGGTGACGAAGCGCGGGCTGAACCTGCTTTCCGGCCCCGGAAACGACCTCGTCTCCGCCACGGATCTGACCGCGGCGGGCGCGCACATCATCCTGTTCACGACCGGACGGGGCACGCCCTTCGGCGCGCCGATCCCGACGGTAAAGATCGCGACGAACACCGTGCTTTTTGAAAATAAGCGCGGCTGGATCGACTTCAACGCGGGAACGGTCGCCGAAGGCGAAGACCTCGACGCGGCGGGCGAACGCCTACTGGACTGCGTCCTGCGCGTCGCAAGTGGTGAGAAAACGAAATCGGAAAACCGCGGCGCGCGCGAGATTTCCATTCTCAAGGACGGCGTCGTGCTGTGAGCGGCGCAGCGCCGCGCAAAACGCAAAAAAGCGGAACGTGCAAAAGCACGTTCCGCTTTTTATTTCCGACGCAAACCGTCAGCGGCCCTTTTTCGTCTTCGCGACATGGCGGAAGACCTCCTCGAAGCGGGAAAGCGCCTCGTCGATGATCTCCGGCGTGTCGGCGAGCGAGGTGTAGAGGCGGCTGCCCGCGAGCGTTACGATGCCGTTTGCCATGTACGCCGCGCCCATGCGCTCCATCGAGTCCTTGCGCGTGTACATCATCTTCTTGTGCTTCAAAAGCCCCAGCGCGGACTTCGCGGGGTTCATCGACGAGAAGTCGAAGCTCATCGCGCCCGTGCACTCAAGATGCACGATCGAACCCTGATTGTAGGCGACGAACGGCAGGCCGTACTTATCGAGCAGGCTCTTGAGGCCGTCGCACAGGCGGTCGCCCATCTTCCCCGCGATCTCGCAGGCGTTGGTGCGCTCGATCTCACGAATGGCGGTGTAGCCCGCGAGGCACGAGAGCGGATTCGCCGCGAGCGTGCCGCCGACGTAGGCGCGGTGCTTGCCGGTGGCAAGGCCCGCCGCCATCAGCTGCGCATACTCGCGCTTGCCGCCGACGCCGCCCGCCGCGGGATAGCCGCCCGCAACGATCTTGCCGAACACGGTGAGGTCGGGCACGACATCGAAAAACGCCTGCGCGCCGCCGAGCGCCACACGGAAACCGGTGACGACCTCGTCGAAGATAAAGAGCGCGCCATACTGGTCGCAAAGCTGGCGCACGACCTTATTGTAGTCGCGCGCGACGGGACGCGTGCCGCTCTCGGGGCCGACCGGCTCGACGATGACCGCCGCCGTGCCGCCTGTGAGCTTGTTGCGCTTGAGCATGCCTTCGAGCATTTCGAGGTCGTTCGGGCGCACCTCGTCGGTCAGCTCGAACGCTCCGCCGGGGATGCCGTGGGACTCCAGCAGGCCGCGGCTTCCCGGGATCTTGAGGCCGTAGACCATCTGATCCGACCAGCCGTGGTACGCGCCGCCGATCTTGATGACGTGCTTGTGCCCCGTGGCGATGCGCGCGATGCGAAGCGACGCCATGACCGCCTCGGTGCCGCTGCCGAGCATGCGGAACATCTCGACGTTCGGCATATGGCGATTGATCTCGCGGGCGATCATCAGCTCGGACTCGTGCAGAAGGCCCGTCACGGGGCCGCAGGTGTTAAGAAGCTCGATGACCTTCTCGCGGATGGGCGGGTAGTTGCTGCCGAGGATGGTCGGGCCGCCCGCCTGCAGGAAGTCGATGTACCGGTTGCCGTCCTTATCGTAGAGGTACGCGCCGTCCGCGCGCGCCATGCACATCGGAAACGGCTTGTTGAACGCGAGGTTGTGCTGCACGCCGCCGGGGATGTAGTTTTTCGACTCCTCGTACACGGCGCGGGACGCCGTGCATTTGTCGTCGTAATACTTGAGCACAACGTTGTTGTAATACTCGTCCGTCACCTCCCAGATAGGCTGGTCGGTAAGCGCCTTCAAACGCGCGTTAATCTCCGCCGGATCGTCCCAGCGGCTGATGCCGCAGTTGGTCATTTCGTTTCCTCCTTCATTTTCTGTTTTTGCGCGACGTCGTTGGTGTCGATGCTGTCGCGGAACACGACAAAGCGGTCGTACAGGAACTCGGTCACAAAGTTCAGCACCATGTTGAGAACTGTCGCCACGTATTCGTTCCAGCCGAGCGTCATCGTATAGAAGTGCTCCAGCCAGCCGGAAACCGGCGTGAACACGCAGTAGAACAGCGCCACGAGCAGCATCGCCTTGGGCACGTTGCTCGCGCTTTGGAACGTGAACTTGCGGTTGAGCGTAAAGTTCCACAGCACCGAGAGCGCCAGCGCGGTGATATAGCTCACGTGGTACGGCAGATGCAGCGTCTCGTTGAGCAGGGCGAACGAGCCCAGCTCGATCAGGCCGGCGCTCGCGGGGAACCGCGTGAATTTGGGCGCACG
>CAMVGI010000049.1 GCA_947166955.1 uncultured Clostridia bacterium
GGCTCGCCGCCGGGCTACGTCGGCTACGACGAAGGCGGCCAGCTCACCGAAAAGGTGCGCCGCAAGCCGTACAGCGTGGTGCTGTTCGACGAGATCGAGAAGGCGCACGAGGACGTGTGGAACATCCTGCTGCAAATTCTGGAGGACGGTGTCGTCACCGACGCGCAGGGGCGCAAGGTCGACTTCAAGAATACCGTCATCGTCATGACGAGCAACGTCGGCGCCAAGAGCATCACCGCCAAGGGCGGCACGCTCGGTTTCACGCACGCCGAGGACGGAGACGGCGCGGCGAACGACGACGAAAAGGTGCGCGAGGCCGTGATGGAGGAGCTGCGCCGCACGTTCAAGCCGGAGTTCCTCAACCGCATCGACGAGACCGTCGTGTTCCGCCGCCTCACCGAGGACGATATTGCGGAGATCGCGCGCCGCATGCTCGCGAACACCGAAAAGCGCGTCGCGGAGCTGGGCGTTACGCTTGGCGCGGACGACGCTGCGGTCAGAAAACTCGCCAAGACCGGCTTCGATCCCATGTACGGCGCGCGTCCGCTGCGACGCGTCATCCAGAGCGAGGTCGAGGACGCCGTCGCCGAGCGGATGCTTGAGGGCAAGCTCAAAAACGGAGACCACGCGACCGTCACCGTCGAAGACGACAAGCTTTGCATCGCGTGAACGACTGAAAAATTATGCAAAACCCCGACGGTTCTTCGGAACCGCCGGGGTTTTGCGTCAGCCCACCGAGGTGCGAAACAGGCCGTGCCGGTTGCAGCAGTAATAGAGATACCGCGTTCCTCGGATCTTGAAGCGCGCCTCCGCGGGGCCTTCCGGATACAGCTTTTTCAGCTCGAAGCGATCCTTTCCCGCGGCGGCGAGGAAAGAGATGAAGTGCGTTTTGCTCATCTCGTGGTCGACCGCCGCGAAGTACTCGTCCTCCACCCGCTCTACGCGCAGCGAATGCGCGCCGTCGTCCGGTTCCGCTTCGAGCGCGGGAAGCGTGAGGCCGCAGCAGCTGACGACCGCTTCGCCCGTGCTCTGGATGACGTTTCCGCAGATCGGGCAGACGTAAAGCTTCATCCGCAGCAGGTCGGACGAACGGTTGGTGTTCACCACATCCTCGCCGGAAAACAGCTCGATCACCGAGATCCCGAGCGCCTCGGCAAGCGGCTCGACGAGGGAAATGTCCGGATAACCGCGACCCGTTTCCCATTTGCTCACCGCCTTGTCGCTCACGCCGATTTTTTCGGCGAGTTTGTGCTGCGTGAGGGCTCTTTCCTCGCGCAGACGTTTGATCATTGTGCCGGTAACGTATGGATTCATAACTTTGTCCTCCTTGTGCCGTTAGCATACCCCGCCGCGGTGAAAGAAGCAACCTACGCTCGGTAGAACCTCTCGCGCTTGCCTTTCGCGGGCAAGTTTGCTATACTGGAAAAAACTTGGAAAGCGGGGGCATCCTATGCTGTATCGAATCCTTGCCGTGGGCGACGTGGTCGGGCAGAGCGGCGTGCAGTTTCTGAAAAAGCACCTCTCCGCCGTGCAGAAGACCTATGAGATCAACTTCACCGTCGTCAACGGCGAGAACGCGCAGATGGTGGGGCTGGAGCAGGGCGACGCGGAGGCGATGTTTGCCGCGGGCGCGGACGTGATCACGCTCGGCAACCACACCTTCGGCAGAGCGCAGATCGCCCGGTATCTCGACGACTGCCCCTATATCCTGCGCCCCGCGAACCTCGGCGCTCGCGCGCCCGGGCGCGGATGGGGCGTTTTCGGCTGCGGGCACATTGAGATCGGCGTCATGAATCTCCTCGGACGCGTCGATATGCGAAACCTGACCGACAATCCCTTCAAAACCGCGGACGAGCTGCTGCGCTCGGCGGAAAAACCGTGCTTTACGCTGGTCGATTTCCATGCAGAGGCGACGAGCGAGAAGATCGCGATGGCGCATTATCTCGACGGGCGCGTCAGCGCGCTTTGGGGCACGCACACGCACGTTCCGACCGCGGACGAGGAGGTGTTCCCGAAGGGAACGGGCTACATCAGCGATCTTGGCATGACGGGGCCTGTGCGCGGCGTGCTCGGCATCGATCCCGCGCAGTCGATCGAGGGCTTTCTCGGCGGCCTGCCAGGGCGCTATCGCGCGGCGGAGGGCGAGTGCAAGCTGCAGGGCGCGATCTTTACGCTCGACGACGGGACAGGACGCTGCACGGGTGTGGAGCGAATTGACATAAGATAGGTAGGTGAAGTATTATGTCAATTAAATTTCTGCATGCGGCGGATTTTCACCTTGACAGCGCGTTTGTCGGGCTGACGAGCGAGCAGGCAAAGCTGCGCCGCCGCGAAAGCAGACAGCTGATGGAACGCCTGTCAAATTATGTAAACCAAAACGACGTGCAGATCGTTCTGCTTGCGGGCGACCTGTTTGACGGCGCGACGACCTATCGCGAGACGATCGAGCAGTTGACTGAGTCGCTCGGCGCGATGCGCGCGCGGGTGTTCATCGCGCCGGGAAACCATGACTTTTTCTCCGCGCGTTCGCCCTATGCGACGCTTGCGTGGCCGGATAACGTGCATGTTTTCAAAACGCGCGAGATCGAGCGCGTGGAGCTGCCGGAGCTTGGCTGCGCGGTGTACGGCGCGGCGTTCACGGATGCCGAACAGGGAACGAGCCTTTTGGACGGGTTTTCCGCGCCGGACGACGGCATGACGCATCTGATGGTGCTGCATGCCGATCTGAACGGAGCGGAGGCGCGTTACGACCCCGTTACGCGCGAGCAGATCGCCGCGTCGAACCTCGACTATCTCGCGCTGGGGCATACGCACCAATTCGGCGGCGTTCTGACGGCGGGCAAAACCGCTTATGCCTATGCGGGCTGTCCGGAGGGGCGCGGCTTCGACGAAACGGGCGACAAGGGCGTGCTGTGCGGAGAAGCGGGCGGCGGAGAAGTTGACATAACATTCATCCCGTTTGCGCGCCGCCGCTATGGCGTCCTGCGCGTGGACGTGACGGGCAAAGAGCCGGAAGAAGCCATGAAATCCGCTATGCCGGAGACCGCCGCGAGCGATTTGTACCGCGTGGTCTTCATCGGCGAGACGGATGAGCGTGGAGTAGACATAAAAACGATCAAGGAGCGTTTCGCATCGGAGTTCTTTTATCTGGAACTGCGCGACGAGACGCATATCCGGCAGGACATCTGGGCGCGGGCGCAGGAGGATTCGCTGCGGGGGCTGTTCCTGCGCGAGCTGCGCGGAAAATTTGACGCGGGAGACGACACGGAGCGCGTGCGCGTCGAACGCGCGGTGAAGTTCGGACTCGCGGCGCTGGATCGGCGCGATCTGTAGGGGGGATAATAACATGAAGATCTGGACGGAACGCTCCGGCAAGGAGTGGGGGACGGCATACGTCGCCGCGGAGCACGACGGCGTTTCCGGCTTTGCGGCGCTGCACGTCGGCGCGCGGGAGATCCTGCGCGGCGCCGTTCATGCGGCGAGCCTGCTGGGCGCGACGGCGATGCTGCGCGGATTGACGAAGCGGAAAAAGAGCGCCAAGGCGGCGACGAGAAACGTCAGGCAGGCGGAGAAATACGCCGCAAAGCAGTACAAAAACATGGCGAGGAGCCTTTCAAAGAGCCTGAAACGCTGAAAACCGCGGGGCGGCACAAGCCGCTCCGCGGTTTTTTCATACAGATATGACGCGCTTACTTGAAGAAATTCGACACCTTGGCAAGCGGTTCGACGATGTCCGCAAGGTCGTTGATCGCGCGGTTGAGCGCGTCGAAATCGACGGAGTTGAATTTCTCCATCGCCTCGGAGACGGAGTCGGCGTTGTCCGCGACGAGCTTGTTGGCGTTCTCCGCGGCCTCGGTGGCGGTGATGAGCGCGGTGTTCGCGGTCTCGACCAGCGAATCGACGCGTTCGAGCGAAGCGTTGACACGATCGAGCGTGTGCAGCGTCTTGGGAACGAGAATGATCGAAACGGCGCACACTGCGCCGAGCAGCGCGCCGAGCAGCCACACGCCGATGCGCGCGTAAAAGGTCAGTTTATTGTTTTCCATGGGAAAGACTCCTTTGAAGCGTTCTTTATTATGTGGCATGATAGCACATTCCTCACGGTTTGTAAACGCCGAAAACGTGGAGAAAGCGAACGCTTGTGAATTCGTAGCTTGCAAGCGGGCGATAGTCCGCGTCGTAACTGTGCGCGGCGACAAGCACGGTCTCGTAGCCGCGCGGCTCGCCGACGGCGACGACGACGGGACTGTGCGCCCAGCGCGCCGCGTCGAACGAGAGCTGCACGATATCGCCGGGGAGCAGTTCGAAAATCGACGTATCGCGTGCGGCGGGGCCGACGGCGGCACGCGTGCGCGTGAGATAGTTAAAGAGGTACTCAACGCCTGTCCACGCCGGCGCTTTGCGGTTGGCGTCGATGTAATACCAACCGAATGTTTCCGTGTAGTCCATGATGCGCGAGCCGGCGTAGAGGCATTGGGAGGCAAAATTCGTACAGTCGCCGCCGATGGCTTCGTAGTCGTAGAAACGCGGGTTTCTTCCGTACGCCCAGGCATGCGCGTAATGGACCGCCGCGGCGCGGTCATAGGGGACAAGCCGCAAGAGGCAGCACCTTCTTTCGGCCCATCTATATGCGAAAGCTCCGGAGAGCATGCCGCTTTCCGGAAAACCCTCGGCGGACAATGCGTATTGACAAAAGAAACGCGTAACGATAAACTAGACCCGTATCGCAAATCTTTGACGGGGCGGGGCGCGGAGCGCGCGTTTGACGCGCGGACGGCGTTTGCCTGCCCGGAGGAAACGGATGAGGAAAAAAGCTGCCGCGCTTGTGCTCGCGGCGTGTTTGCTGTTTGCGCTTGCCGCCTGCGGAACGGACGCTCCCGCACCTGCGGAGGATACGCCGGCGCTCGGCCATGCCACGCCGGAGGAGCCGTCCGGCGCGGACGAGAAGCCGGAGACGGAACCGCTGAGCCCCGTGGACGGAATGACTGTCGCGCTGCTCCCTTCGGGGACGGACGGCTCGGACGCCGCCGTAAAAACGGCACAGCGTTACGCCGCACAATGGGGCTTGAACCTGCTGGTCCTGACGGACACAAATCGGCAGGCGGCCGTTCGCCGCGCGCGCGGCGAGCACGTGAGCGGCTTGTGCGTTGCCGCGGCGGACGACGCGCTTGCGGCGGCGCTGCAAGAATCGGTGTCCGCCGGCATTCCCGTGGCGGTGTGCGATTCGGAACCGCTCGGCGGTCTGCGGGCGCTGCGGGTGTCCCGCGGAACGGCGGAGCAGCTTGGCGGAGAGCTTGTCGAGATGGCGGTCACGTCGCTGGAGGAGCGCGGCGTCTCGGCGTCCGAGGAGAAGGTGAAATATATCTGGCTGCGCACCGAGGGCGCGGAGGAGACGGCGTGGGCCGCCGCGGGCAGGAGCCGCATCCAGGAGCGTTTCCCGAATTGGACGGAGATCGACGCGCCGCGCAGCGCCGGAACGGGCGAGGAGGAAGCGCTGTCCGCGGCGTTTGGGCTGCTGGACGAGTATCCCTCCGCCGACCTGATCCTCTGTGCGGGCGAGACGGCGCTGACCGCGATGTGCAGCGCGCTGCGGGAGAGGGAACGGAACGCCGGAGACGTTACGGTCACGGGCTTTTGCCGGCCGTCCTCCGCATGCGCCTGCCTGCAGGACGGCGTTTTTGCGCGCTGCGGATATTGGGACGACGGTATGGAATATGCGCTCGGATGCTACCTTGCGGCGTGGGTCGCCGCGGGAAACGTCGTGCACGTCGGAGACGTTGTCAACGTGCCGCGCATCGGCGCGATGGAACTGCTTGCGAACGACGCGCTTTCGCCGGAGCAGCGGACGGAGGCGGTGAACGACGGCGTCGTTTCGCTTCCCGAGCGGATCGAACTCACCGCGAAAAATGCCACGGCGTGTATCCAAAGACGTGACTTTCTCATTTCGGGCGCCACGGCGCTTGCGGCGGCGGGCGCGCTCGCCGCGTGGAAGCTGATGGGTAGCGAAACGGCGGAGCATGCGGTCGAACAACGCGCACCGGAGCACGCGGCGGAACCGCAGCATGCACCGGAGGACGCGGACAAGACCGTCGCGTTCCCGCTTAAGAACAAGTTTGTCGACTATTCGCGCGGGCAGGACGATCCGGTCTATCTCTTCGAGCTGGAGACACCCTCCGGCGTGAAGGAGTTCACCGTGAGCTTCGCGCACTACGAGACCTACTACATCGGCGACGAGGTCATCTGCGCGGAAACGGACCACGGATTGCAGGTCCTATGAATCGCGCGCCGGCGCATAAAAAATCTCTGAAACCATAATCGGTTTCAGAGATTTTTTTGAGGACGGGAGCTTAGTTCAGAGCGTCCTTGAACGCCTTGCCGGCCTTGAACGCGGGAGCCTTGGAAGCCTTGATCTTGATGGGCTTCTTGGTCTGCGGGTTGATGCCGGTGCGGGCGGCGCGCTGCTTGACCTCGAACGTGCCGAAGCCGACGAGAGAGACCTTGTCGCCCTTCTTCAGAGCGCCTTCGACGGACTCAATGAAAGCGGAAAGAGCCTTCTCGGCGTCCTTCTTGGTGAGTTCGCTCTTCTCGGCCATGGCGGCCACGAGTTCAGTCTTGTTCATAGCTTGTTTCCTCCAATTGTATTGTTTTTGCGGTTCTTGCGTAACGCAACGAAATTATGGCGAATTTCAGAGGCGTTGTCAAGGGCTATTTCGCATTTTTTTCGCATTTTTTGAGGGAGTGCGTGAAAATTTCGGCATTGAGGTTCCATAACGCGAATATTACGTAAACGCGCGGCTTTCGGACGCGGGGGGCGAGAGAAGAAAATAACGGATAGCGGTTGACATATCCGGTGGTATTGTTGTAAAAATATACATAGAAGAAAACAACGCGGGGGGAAGGTTTGTTCCATGGCGAAAAAGGAAAAGAAAGAAAAGAAAGCAAAGAAAGGCAAAAAGGGCAAGCTTCCCAAGCGCAAACGCGAAGAACAGACCACATACGACGCTGCGGTCTCCACGCTCGGGAGGGCTGTTTGCATCTACGCGGTGCTGACGGTGCTCGGCATCGTGCTCGCGGTGGTGCTCGGCGTGCTCGCCGCGGGATAAGGGACAGGACAAAGTATCAGAAGGCTCGAAATCGAAAGATTTCGAGCCTTCTGAGAAGACGGGACTTTGCCGCGCTGAACGCAGACGTGCAAAACCCGTCGAAAAAGGCGCTGCGGTTTGGTGAAAATGCCGTTGACTTTTAGTAATAAAAGTGTTAAAGTGCTAAAGTATCAGGCGGCCGGAAGCCGCTGGGAAGGAACGAAACCATGGATCTACAGCAAGCGAGAGACGAGATACGCGCGGCGGACGAGGAGATGGCGAAGCTGTTTCTCCGTCGTATGGCGGCGGTGGGCGAGGTTGCGGCGTACAAGAAGGAACGCGGACTTCCCGTGTTCGACGCCGCGCAGGAGGAGCGCGTGCTGGAGAGCCGGTCCGCGCTCATCGCCGACGACGAGCTGCGCTCGTATTACGTGCAGTTTCTGCGCCACACGATGGACGTGTCGAAGCAGTACCAGCATCGGTTGATGGACGGGCTGCGCGTGGCGTACAGCGGCGGGGAGGGCGCGTTCGCGCACATTGCCGCGCGGCGTATCTTTCCCGACGCGCGCCCGCTGCCCTACGCCTCGTTCGAGGACGCCTACAACGCCGTGGCGGACGGCGCCTGCGACGTCGCGGTGCTGCCCATCGAAAACAGCTACGCCGGCGAGGTGGGGCAGGTCGTGGATCTGATGTTCCGCGGCAGCCTCTACGTCAGCGGCGTGTACGACCTTTACATCACGCAGAACCTGCTCGGCACGCCGGACGCGACGCTCGAAGACGTGCAGACGGTACTCAGCCATCCGCAGGCGCTGCTGCAATGCAAGGGTTATCTCGACTCGCATGGGTTCGAGGCGCACGCGGCGGATAATACCGCCGTCGCCGCGCAGACGGTGGCGGAAAAGGGCGACAGGAGCCTCGCGGCGATCGCGAGTG
>CAMVGI010000050.1 GCA_947166955.1 uncultured Clostridia bacterium
AGCCCGACATCTACAACGCCATCCGCCGCAACGCGCTGCTGGAGAACGTCACCGTAGACGAGCAGGGGAAGATCGACTTTGCCGACAAGTCCGTCACGGAGAACACCCGCGTATCCTATCCCATCGACCACATCGAGAAGATCGTCAAGAAGGTCAACGGCCGTTCCTCCGGCCCCGATGCCGAGAACGTGATCTTCCTTTCGGCGGACGCCTTCGGAGTCCTGCCCCCGGTGTCCATTCTCACACCCGAGCAGACTCAGTATTATTTCCTCTCCGGCTTTACCGCCAAGCTGGCCGGCACGGAGCGCGGCATCACCGAGCCCACGCCCACCTTCTCCGCCTGCTTCGGTCAGGCGTTCCTGGAGCTGCATCCCACCAAGTACGGTGAGGAGCTCGTCAAGCGCATGGAGAAGTCCGGTGCGAAGGCATATCTCGTCAACACCGGCTGGAACGGCACCGGCAAGCGCATCTCCATCAAGGACACCCGCGGCATCATCGACGCGATCCTGAACGGTGACGTGCTCAAGGCGCCCACCAAGACCATCCCCATCTTCAACCTGACCGTTCCGACCGCGCTGCCCGGCGTCGATTCCGGCATCCTCGACCCGCGCGACACCTACGCCGACAGCGCCGAGTGGGACAAGAAGGCGAAGGATCTTGCCGAGCGCTTCATCAAGAACTTCACCAAATACACCTACAACGAAGCCGGCAAGGCGCTCGTCCCCGCTGGCCCGCAGCTGTAAAAAAGCGCAAAGCAAACCGCATATTGCATACAAAAAACTTCGGGACCCGTTCTTGGGTCCCGAAGTTTTTTCCGTTTGCGCACCGCTTAGCTCACGGCTCGCTCAGTCCGAGCGCCGTGCGCACGTTCAGCGGCGGCGTGTAGAATTCCCTGTCCTCCGCAAAGGTCAGCTTCGCGCCGACCGCGGCGGGAACCTCCGCGCGCACGACGCGCACCTTGCCGCGGCACTGCACGCTGAGCGAGACCGCCTCGCCGTCGGCGACGTCGAGACGCACCGTGCCCTCCTCGAACGAAACGCCGAGCGTCCGGCTCTCGGGCGCGATCGTGCCCGCAAGCTCCGTCATCTGCGAAGCGTCCAGCGATACGGTGCAACGCCAGCCGTCCGTGCTCTCCGCGCACTCGGCGTCTCCGAGCAGGAACGCCTGATACGCGAGATGCAGCAGCTTTTCCGCGCCCGTAAACGAGCCGCCGCCGCGCTCGACGGCGATCCCGCCGCCCGTACAGGCGGCCTCGTCGGTATAGTAGAGCCGCGTGCCGCGTCCGGAAACGCAGGAAAGCTCCTTGCCCTCCCAATTCGTGCGCTGCCACGCGAGCTTCTCGTCGAGCAGCAGCGGCCCGCAGTTCGCCGTCAGCGCAACGTCCGCGCTCAGCGGGTCGCGCGCGGAAAGCTCCGTCCAGCTCAGCAGCAGCAGCTTGAGCTCCGGCGCGATGTTCTCCGCCTTGGCGTATTCGCCGGAGGTGATGGCGGTACGCACCTCCTGCGGCAGCGTATGCTCATGCTTTTCGCCGGAGAGCCGCAGCTCCGCGTTCGCTTCGCCCGCCTCGCCGTTCCAGTGGATGTTCAGGCTCTTGGGTTCGCCGTCGGAGACGACGAGTTCAAACTTCACCGCGTCCGTTTCCGGTACCGCGGGCAGCGTCTCCGGCAGGAGCGCCGCGAGGATCTGCTGCGCCGTTTCGCCGCTCGCTGCAGCGCGATAGGTGCGCACGCCGTTGGCCTCGCTGACGGTGACGTCCACCGTGCGGTACAATCGCGCCGCATGCGTCAAAAGCTTGGAGTAATCCGGCAGCACGCCGTCGGCGCGGTACGCCCTGCCGTTTTCGAGCAGCATCACGCCGTCGCAGTAGTACAGCGGAATATCCTTCCACAGCACGCAGGAGACACGCTTTCCGCCGCAATCGACGGTGTAGAAGTCCACGTCCGCGTCGAAGCTCTTGCCGTTCACGCGCGTGTTGACGGTAAGCTCCATGTCAAGCTCGGTCCGCTCGGCATAGTTGCGAAGCAGCATGTAAAGCCCCATGCTGTCCGTCAGCCCCGGCGCGAGCACAAGCACCGCGCCCACGGCGACGCCGAGCGCCAGCACCGCCGCGATCAGGATCGCGCGCGCCGTCTTGCGGCGTTTCTTCCGCACGGCGGCCTTCGCTTTTTCCTCGTCGGTCAGCTCGCGCTTCGGCTTTTTGCGCACGAACAGTACCAGCAGCAGCGCCGCGACGACCGCGAGGAACACGCCGACCAGCGTCCAGACCCACCACGGCGTCGCGGTCGAGAGTACGGTCAACTCCACCTCGTCCCGCTCGGTCTCAAAGGTGAGGTAGCTGCCCATTTTACCCGTGTCCAGCTTCTTCCACGCGCCGTTTTCCAGCACGTAAAGCTCGATGTGGTCGGAAATGCCCTCCGGCGGCAGATAGCGCACGACGTGCGTCGCCGCGCCGTCGTCCGGCAAGCGGAGCTGCCACTGTTCGAGCAGCGTCTTGCGGTACGAACGCAGACGGTTCCAAATGCCGCTCTGTCCGTCGTCGAAGTCGAGTACCGTCGGCGACGCCTCCAGCGCGGCGGCGTCGTCGAACGCGCCCTGGGCGAAAAACGTCGGGCGCGCGGCGCTGCGCGTGACGCCGCTCGCGACCGCGGTGACGCACGGCTCATAGATCGCCGCCACCGTCGTATCATAGCGAAGATCCTTCAGCTCCGTACGGTCCCAGCGGGCATACTGCCCCTCAAGCGGCGGGATCTCCGGAAACGCCTCGTCGCCGAAGCTGTCCCCGTAACGGAACGGAAGCGAGCGGACAGTCTCGCCGTTCGCAACAAAGTTGAGCGTAAGGGTGCGGAACGGCTTGGGAAGCCCCTCCGCCGCGAGCAGTTCCCCGTAGGTGATCGGTTCCGCCTTGCCGCGCTCGCTCACGCGGTTGACGCCCGCAAGCGTGTCGCTGACGAACAGGTTGCCCTTCAGCGTCCCTGTCTCGCCGCCCATGACCGCGCCCGCGTATTGGCTGCTGCCGGTGATCTCCACAAAGGAGCGGCAATCCTCCACGCGCAGATTGCCGTGCTCCGCGCGGCCCGAGCCAACGACGCCGCCGACGTATTTCTCGCCCGAAAGCGAGCAGCGCGACCAGCAGCGGCGCACGATGTTGTCCGCAAAGCCGGCGATACCGCCGACGCAGTCGCCGCCCTCGCTGTGCGCCGTGCCGTAAGCCTCGCAGCCGCTGATCACACCGAGCGACGCGCTGCCGCAGACCGAGCCGACATTGTCGCGCTTGCCCGACACCGTACCGTTGTTGACGCAATCCTGCAGGATGCACTTAAGCTCATAGCGCTTGTGAAACGCGGACGAGATCGTCGTCTCGTCGTTTTCCGGGTCCAGCTCGTTGTAGACCAGCATCGCGCCGGCAACGCCGCCGACGTCGATATCGCCGCTGACCTCGCCGCTGTTGGAGCACAGCAGCACCTTGCCGTCCACCGCGGAGTCGATGTCCTCGTCCGAGGTGTCCTCCACCACGGCAGAGGCGGACAGGTTCTCCGCGTCCTCGACCGCGTCAAGAAGCGTGTTCATCAGCACGGTGAACTGCGCGTTGATCTGCCTTACATCGGCAAGCACCGTGTCCGAGGCGGACTTCGCCTCCCGATTGAGCAGCTGGATGTTGTCGGAAAGCCCATGCACGGAATGGTACAGCGCGTCCGCCTGCGCGTCCGTCTCCGTGCCGAGCGTCTCAAAGCTCAGCTTTTCCTGATTGTTCAGGTAATCGAGCAGCGTTTCGGTCTTCTCAAGCGCGCTCGTCATCTCGCTTGCCGCGTCGCGGAACGTGCCGACCGAGGTCTCCAGCTCCCGCCCCGCCGTTTCGCCGTCCGAGATCGCGCGGCTCAGGTGCGCGAGGCCGCTGCTGATGTAATGGAACGCGCCGTTTTTGCCGTCCTTGCCGTTGGCAAGGATATCCGTGCCGTTTTTGATCGCGTCGAAGCCGTCCTTGACCGCCTGATCGTCGATCTTGGTGTTTTGGGTGATGTATTGAACGCCCTTGTCCGCCTCCTGCATGCCGTCGGCGGCTTTCTGCGCTCCGTCGCTCAGCTTCTGCCGGTTGCTGACGCCGTTTTCGTCCGTCTGCTCCAGGTAAGCGCCGACGTCCTTCAGATACCGCGTCACGTCCGTTTCGCCCGCGGGCGGCGTGATGTTCGCGACGCCGCTCAAAACGGCGGTCATCTCGCTCAATCCGGAAACCGCGGCCGCCGCGCCGTCCCGAATCTGGAACAGCGCGCCCTTTTCGCCGTAAACGCCCTCGCGCCACGTTTTCTCGTCGACGCCGTCCTTGGGGCCGACCGCGCCGCGCAGCTTTCCGAGTCCGTTATTGATCTGTTTGGTGCCCGCGTCGAAAAGATCCGCCGCCGTGCTTAAATCGCTCGCCATCGCGGAAAGCTCGCGCTGCCGCTGCCGTTGAACGAGCCGAGCGCCCGCTTGAGTTCGCCGAGCGCCGCGGTAAACGTCGCGGAGGCGTCCGTCATGTCGCCGGAAATATCGTAAAGCTGGGAAATCGCCGTATCCGCGATCTCGCTGCCGCGGTCGATCTCCGTCACCGTACCGTTCCAATAATCGCGCAGGCTGCCGGTGAGGGTCCTGGCGCGCTCCGTCGCCTCGTCCACGCCGCGGCCCACTTCAGTCAGGCGCGCCGAAACGATATCCGACGCCTTTTCCGCGTCGCCGACCGCGCGGTCGATGAGGCCGCTGAGCACGTTCAGTTCATGGCGCACCTGATCGAGCGCGTTCGATTGCAGGTTCATCTTGACGTACGGCTCCGCCATGCCGACCACGCCGCCGACCTCGCGTCGTCCGCACACGCCGCCCTCGTTGGAGCAGGTGGCGACGTGTCCGCTGCTGCGTCCCGCGACGCCGCCGACGTTGTAGCCGATATGCTGATAGCCGACGCTGCCGCTGTTGCGGCAGCCGAGCAGCGCCCCGTCGGAAAAGCCCGCGATGCCGCCGCTGTCCACGGTGACGTTGTAGCTGTCCGGATTCGAAAGGCTGTCCAGCCCGCTGACCATGTTGAGGTCGAACTTGTCGAACGAAACGGACGGGTCGATGGTGTTCGTGTTGACATAGGCGCGGTTGACGCACATCGAAACCGTGCCGTGATTCGCGCCCGCGACGCCGCCGGTCATGTTCTTTCCGAACACGCCGCCGGTCACGTTGCAGCGCCGTATAATGCCCGTCGCCGCGTTTTCGCCCACAATGCCTCCCACGCGCTTCTGGCCGCTGACCGTCCCCGTAAACGAGCAGCCGACGACCGTGCCGCGGTTGAAGCCAACGACGCCGCCCGCCATATCCGCGCTGCCGCTTGGGGAAACGCTGCCCTCGACGTTGAGATTGCTCACGACGCCGCTTTCCGCAATCACGCCGAACAGACCCGCCGGCGAAACGCTCGACGAAACGTTCAGGCCCGAAATCGTGTGGCCGTTGCCCTCGAAGGTGCCGCCAAAGCTCGCGATGGGCAGGAAGTCCACGCCGCCGAGGGAAAGGTCGCTGCGCAGCACCACCGTCCTGCCCTCCGACCACGCGTCGTAGGCGCATTGTTCGGCGAAAGCGCGCAGGTCGCCGACGCTGCCGATATAGACCGTCGCATTGCTTTCGCCCGCCGCGAACGCCGGAGCGCAAAGCTGCGTGAGGAGCGCGCACAGAACCGCGAGGCACAGTGCGCGGGAAAACCGTTTATTTTTCACTTCCGTCCGCCTCCTCCACATTGCCGGAGAGCAGTTCCAGCTTGGCCGTGCCCTCGACGGTGGCGTGCATCACGCCCGTCACCGTGCCGGCGATCTCGCCGCGCACCATGCCGTCGACGGCGATGCGCCCGCGCGACTCATGATGCCGCAGCGGCGTAGGCACGGAGAACGAGGTCTTTTCGATGACGCGTCCGCCGAGCAGCAGGATCTGCGGCAGGCAGAACATGACGAGGATGAT
Organism: uncultured Clostridia bacterium; assembly: GCA_947166955.1. The sequence goes on from CAMVGI010000050.1 coordinate 5,962, forward strand.
CGAGATGATCGTGCCGCGTCCGAGGCTCTGTCCGATGCCGACGATGGTCCCCTCTGAGCTGATGCGTCCGAGGATGAAGCCCGCGGACGCGAGGATCGAGCCGGAGGTGAGAATGGTCGGAAATGCGAAATTCATCGTCTCGACGATCGCCTCCTTCGGCTCCAGCTTGTGCTGCAGCTCCATGTAGCGGCTCGCGATAACGATGGCGTAGTCGATGTTCGCGCCCATCTGGATGGACGAAACGATCAGGTACGCGATGAAGAACAGGTCCACGTGCGTAAACACCGGAACCGAGAAGTTGATGAAGATGGAGCCTTCGATCACCAAAATCAGCAGGATCGGCATGCCCACGGACTTGAACGTAAAGAGCAGCACGACCAGAACGATGAGAATGGACATCACGCTCACGACCACGTTGTCGCGCGCGAAGGACTTCTTGAACTCATAGGCGTTGGTCGAGTTGCCCACGACATAGATGCGCCCGTCGGGATACTGTTCCTGCGCGACCGAAGCGATCAGGTCGGTGAAGGCATACGTCTCGTCGCCGCTCTCGGGCAGATTGAGATAGATCAGCATGCGGCTGAACTCCTCGCCCTGAAGTTGAAGCTTGCCGTTGCGCATCTGCTGCGCCGCATCGTCCAGCTTCGCCTTCGTCTCGTCGTCGAGCGAAACGACGCCCTGATCCACATAGTCGCAGACGTAGAGGAAAATGTCGATCAGCGGCACGGCATAGTTGGAAACGCCGCTCACCAGCTTTCCGTATTCCTCCTTCTCCGTGGCGTAAGCGGTGTAGACGAGCTGCGAGAGCTCATAGTCGATGTCCGCAAGCTCCGCGAATTGGCGGGGCGTCAGCTTGTCGGTGAGCGTATAGCCGTCAAGCGCCTCGATGTTGGAAAGTCCCATGGTCGAATCGACCTGCTCCATGGCGTCCAGCTTGTCGAGGATGGCGCGCTCCTTCTCATAGTCGCCGGAGGGCACGACGAGCGCGACCAGATTGGAGGACGTAAAGTTCTCCTTTATCATGTTCGCGGCGACCTGCTGCTCGTTGAGCTTGGGCGTCACGATCGTATCGTAGCCGTAGACGTAGGGGCACTTGCTTGAAAGGAAGTAGCCCGCGACCACGAGCCCCGCAAACACAAACGGCACGATGAAGCGCGTGGCATAGTCGAACCTGCCGACGAACGGGATCTTGGGGACGAAGCTCTTGTGCTTGGTCTTGTCCATCAGCGGCCCGAAAAGCACCAGAAGCCCCGGCATAAACACAAACACGGAAAACAGCGCGTAAAAGATCGCTTTGATAAGGCAGACGCCCATGTCGGGACCAAGGCGGAACTGCATGAAGAGCATCGCGACCAGACCGCCGATGGTCGTAAGGCTGCTCGCGCCGATCTCCGGAATGCCCTTGCTCAGCGCGATGATCGCCGCCTCGCGGATCTCGTGCGTTTCGCGCTCTTCCTTGAAGCGGTTGCAGAGGATCACCGCGTAGTCCAGCGAGAGTGCGAGCTGAAGGATGCTGGTAACGGAATTGGACACGAACGAGATCTTGCCGAGCAGAAAGTTCGTACCCATGTTGAGCACCATGGCGCTCACGAACGTAAGCGCCAGCACGGGGAGCTCCGCGTAAGTCTGCGAAGTCAGCACCAGCACCGACACGACGATGATCGCAACGATGACCATGATGACGTTGACCTCGGATTGGATGATCTCCGCAAGCTGGTTGCCGAGCGTCGTGCTGAGGTAGGTATCGTACGCGGCGTAACGCTCCAGAATCGCATTCAGCGAATCAAGGCAGCGCTCGTCCGCCTCGGGATAGTCGAACGTGATCTCATAAAGCGCCGAGACGTTGTTGTAGTGATCGGTCGTATTGTCGAAGGTCACGCCCTGCACGCCGTCCATGCCGGCGATCTCGTCCGCGATCCGCTGCGCGCGGGCAAAGGACACGTTGGCGATCATCAGCTTTGCCGAGCCGAAG
>CAMVGI010000051.1 GCA_947166955.1 uncultured Clostridia bacterium
GCGTGTCCTCGTTATTGCGGATGTGCGGGTTCGAGGAGGCGATGAGCTTCAACGCCTTGTAATCACCGGTCATATTCACTCACGCTCCCTTCTTCTCTTCGGCGGCCTTCGCGGCCTCCGCCGCCGCTTTCTTCTTCGCGGCGTCGTCCTTGACGAGCTGCTTGCCCGCCTTGAACGACTGCGTCAGGTGCAGCCGGCCGGGGCAGATGTACGCGCACGCGCCGCACTCCATGCAGTCCATGATGTGCGCGTCGTTGAGCTCGTCGATCTTCTTCTTCTGAACATACATATAAAGATACAGAGGCTCCAGGTGCATGGGACATGCCTCGACGCAGCGTCCGCAGCGGATGCAGGTCGGGTTGTCCGAGACCTTGTTCTCGTCGCCCGCGAACGCGAGCAGCGCGCCCGTGCCCTTGGCGACGGAGATGTCCGCCGTGTACTGCGCCATACCCATCATCGGGCCGCCGGCGATGAGCTTGAAGGTGTTGTCCTTCAACCCGCCGCAGGCGTCGAACAGGAGGCCCACCGGCGTGCCGATCGGGCACTCGATGTTCTTCGGCTCGACGACGCCGCTGCCGGACACGGTAACGACCTTGCGCACCACCGGCATACCGGTGGTCATGGCGCGGTAGATCGCGCAGACGGAGTTGATGTTGAACACGGCGCAGCCGATGGCGCTGGGCAGGCCTCCCGGCGGCACCTGCTTGCCGGTGATCGCCTGGCAGAGCTGTTTCTCGCCGCCCTGCGGGTAGCGCGTGCGCAGCGGCTGGACGACGACGGGCGCCTTCATCTCCGCGATGGTCGCGTTGAGCGACTCGATGCCGTCGGGCTTGTTCATCTCGACGCCGATGATGACCTTGTCGACGCCGAACATCTTGGCAAGATAGCCGCAGCCGCCGATGATCTCCTTCGGGCGCTCCAGCATGGCGCGATGGTCGCCCGTGATGTACGGCTCGCACTCCGCGCCGTTGATGATGACCGTATCGACCTGGCCGATACCGCCGGAGATCTTGACGTGGGTCGGGAACGTCGCGCCGCCCATGCCGACGATACCGGCGTTTTTGACGATCTCCACCATCTCCTCCACGGAGAGGAGGTCGGGATCAGCGGGCGCCTTGACCTCTTCGCTGATCTCGTCCTTGAAATCGTTGTCGATCACGACGGACATGATGTTGCCGCCCATCGAGAACGGACGCGGCTCCACCGCGACGACCGTACCCGACACGCTCGCGTGGATCGGCGCGCCGAGACCCTTGGTCTCGCCGATCTTCTGGCCGATCTTCACATGGTCGCCCTTCTGCACGATAGGCGCGCAGGGTGCGCCGAAGTGCATCGACATCGGGATGACGACCTGTTTCGGCGGTGCGAGCTGCTCGATGGCCTTGCCATTGGTCGCGGCCTTCATGTCGTGGGGATGAACGCCGCCAAAGAACGCTTTTGCCATTGTCTCACCTCAATTTTACTTCTTAGGTATCGTCGGCGTACCGACAACGCCCCATAATCGGACAGATTATACTTCAAATCCCGCTTGTTTTCAAGTAAAAACTGCCTTTTGGAAAAAGTTTTTGCCGCAATACTACATCTTCCGCAAGTATTTGCGTTTTGCCACATTCTATGGTATGATAGCCGCAGAGAAAAAAGGAGTGATCCCCCATGCCTTTGTCCGAAATCGACCGCGCCGAGGTGAAGCGCGAGGCGAGAGGGCTGCTGCGCAGCGCCTCCGTTTCGCCGTTCAAGCTCATGGCGCTGTTCCTGCTCATCTGCCTCGGACTCGACGAGGTCAGCACCGCCGCGGGCTTCCTGCTGCGCGGCGCGCTCCCCTTCGACCCCGCCGCGCCGGCGGACGCCCTGCCCGTTATCCCGCGCCTGAGCGGGTTCTCCCTGTGGATGCTGTTCGTCTCCATTCTGGCGGGGCTTTTGGGGATGGTGCTGCGCGCGGGCTTCGTGCGTTACTGCCTCGGCGTCCACCGCGGGCGGGCGATGCCCTATGAGTCGCTGTTCGACGCGTTCCCGTTCGCGGGCAAGGTCGTGCTGCTGGCGTTTCTGGAGGGTCTGCTCGCCGCGCTGGGCTTCATGGCGTTTATCTTCCCGGGCATATACGTGCTTTTGATCTACTCCCTCGCGATCTTCCGCCTCGTCGAAACGCCGGAGATCAGCGTCTTCGAGGCGATGCGCCGCAGCCGCCTCGACCTGCGCGGGCGGCTTACGGAGTACTTCGCGCTGCTGCTGAGCTTTCTCCCGCTGCTGCTCCTTCTCGCGGTTCCGGTGGGCCTGCTCGACTTCTACGTGCTGCGAAGCGCCTTCCCCGACACGCTTGCGGGCAATCTGCTCAACACGCTCGCCTACGGCGTCCTCGCGGGCTGCGCCTCGCTCTACATCGAACCGTACCTCATGCTCGCAAAGGTCGGCTTCTACCGCCGCGTAACGGAACCGCCGGCGCAGGCGGAGGACGGCGCGGAGCAAAGCGAAGGCTCAGCCGAAGCGTCGGCCGAAAAAAGCGCGGAACCGTTCGAAAAACCCTCCGATAACGAAGAAAACCGGCTCGATTGAGCCGGTTTTCTTATATTTGAAAGCTATCAGCACTTCTCGAACACGGTCGCAACGCCCTGACCGCCGCCGATGCACAGCGTGGCGAGGCCCTTCTTCGCCTCGGGACGCTTCTGCATCTCGTGCAGCAGCGTTACGATGATGCGCGCGCCGGACGCGCCGACGGGGTGGCCGAGCGAGATCGCGCCGCCGTTGACGTTGACCTTGCTCATGTCGAAGCCAAGCTCGCGCGCGACGGCGATGCTCTGCGCCGCAAACGCCTCGTTCGCCTCGATGAGGTCCATATCCTTGACCTCGAGGCCGGCCTTCTTCATCGCCTGACGGGTCGCGACGACGGGGCCGACGCCCATGATCTTCGGGTCGACGCCGCCCTGGCCCCAGCCGATCAGCTTCGCCATGGGCTTGAGGCCGTACTTCTTGACCGCCTCGCCGCTGGCGAGGACGATGGCGGCGGCGCCGTCGTTGATGCCGGAGGCGTTGCCCGCGGTGACGCGCTGCTGGCCCTTGTCGGCGGCGTCCTTGATGCCGGTTGGCTCAAAGGTGTGCGTGACCTGCGGCGCGGGGGACTCGGGACCGACGGGGAACGCGCCGCGCAGCGTCGCGAGCTTGTCGAGCGGGGAAAGGCGCGGGAACTCGTCGACCTTGAACTCGACGGTCTCCTTCTTGACCTTCACGGGCACGGGAACTATCTCGTCGTTGAAGCGGCCGGACTCGATGGCCGCCTTCGCCTTGGTCTGGGAGGCAAACGCGAACTCGTCCTGCTCCTGACGGGTGATGCCCCACACGTCGTTGATGTTCTCGGCGGTGGTGCCCATGTGATAGTTGTTGAACGCGTCCCAAAGGCCGTCCTTGATCATCTCGTCGACGACCTTCTTGTCGCCCATGCGGGCGCCCCAGCGCTCCTCGGGGAGCGTGTAGGGAGCGGCGCTCATATTCTCGGTGCCGCCCGCGACGACGATGTCCGCGTCGCCCGCGAGGATGGCGCGCGCCGCCTCGATGACGGACTTCATGCCCGAGCCGCAGACCATGCCGACGGTGTAAGCGGGAACGGAGTACGGCAGACCCGCGCCGATGCCGACCTGACGCGCGACGTTCTGGCCGAGGCCGGCGGTCAGGATGCAACCGAACATCAGCTCGTCGACGTTCTCGGGAGCGACGTTCGCGCGCTTGAGCGCTTCCTTGACGACGATCGCGCCCAGCTGGGTCGCGGGGACGTCCTTGAGGCTTCCGCCATAGGAACCCACGGCGGTACGGCAGCAATTGACTACATACAGGTCTTTCATGTCGTTTCTCCTTATGTTTTAAAGTATGGTGGAGCTTTCGCTCTTTCACAACGAATCTATTATACACGGGTTCGGAGGAAAAATCAACCGCAAAAAGCCGCAAATCGGAGCGCTTTCCGCATCGTTTCCTTCATATTGTTAATGATTTAACGTTCTCGGTGCAGTTTCTGCGTCATTTCCCCGCGCCGTCCGCGGTCTTGCGCGCGGCGAGCAGCGCGGCGTAGAGAGCGCGGTCGTCGAGCCGCTCGGCGGCGGGCGCAAGCTCCATCTCCGCGTCGCGGAAAGCGCTCAGAAAGATCACGCTGAAGTACTCCCCGCGCACCGAATCCGCCGCCTCCGCAACGTTGAGCGGCTTGCGGAGGATGATATGGTAGCCGTACTGCGTTTCGACGAGGTCGCTGATCTCGCCCTCGCGCAGCGCGTGCGCGGCTTCGTCGAACTCCGCGACCATCGTGCCGTGGGTGAAGGTGTAGCCTTCGGGAGACGTCGCGCGCCCGGGGTCCTCGCTGCGCTCGTCGGCGAGCTGCGCGAAAAGCGTCTCCGGTTCGTCGCTCGCGCGCAGCTGCGCCAGCAGCGCCTCCGCCTCCGCGCGTTTCCGCTCGCGCGCCTCGCCGGAAAGCGGGGCGTTCGTCGCGGGGTCGACGGTCATCACGAGGATGTGGTCGGCGGTGATCCAGCCGGACGTCGCGGCGTAGGCGTGCAGCACGTCGTCGTCGGCCCAGAGGGCGGAGCCGGGCGTCATATACGCCTGATAGAGCGCCTGATAGAGATAATCCGTGCCCGAAAGGCGGCGGTATCCCGCCTCGCTGACGCCGAGCTTGTAAAGCTCCGCGCGATAGCCGTCCTCGCCGTGCTGCGCGATATATTCGTCGCGCTGCGCGTCAAGCGCCACCTCCGTTTCGGCTGAGATGTCCACGCCGTACTTCGCCGCGAGGTTCTCCAGCACCATCTCCTGCTTCAACAGCGCAAGCACGTCCTCGCGGATGAAGTCGTGCAGCGTCTTTTCGCCCTCGACCCTGGTGTCCCACTCCGCCGCGACGTTCATGCCGTAGGCGCTCTCGACGTTGTCGCACGCCTTGCCGAGCCAAAAGGCGTACAGCTCCGCGCTGACGCTGTTTCCGTCCAGCGTGGCGACGATCTCGTCCGGCGCGACGCCCGTCGCCGCATAGGTGACGCCCTGTTCGAGCTGCGCCGCCGTAAACGGCGGCGGCGCGGGGGTAAAGCGTATCACGGCGAGCGCCGCGACCGTGCCGAGCGCGGCGGCAAGCAGCGCGGAGAGGATTCTGTCTTTCCACATTTCGGGTTTCCTTCTCTCTTATGGTTTGGTTTCCTCGCGCCCCACGCGCAGGTCGTTCACCAGCGTGAGCGCGGCGGCAAGCACGTCCTCGCCGCGCGCAAGCTTCAGCGTGAGCTTCGGCTCCGTTCCGGCGGAAAGCGTCAGACGGCGGCGGTTTTTGGGCGAGGAGCAAAGGCGCATCACCGCCTCCACGGGGAACCCGTCGCCGAACGTGAAAGCGACGGCTTCGCCGCGCTGCGTGACGTCGCGCACGCCGACCTCCGCGGCGGCGGTGCGCAGCAGCGCCACGTCCATCAGCGCGAGCACGCACTTCGGCGCCTCGCCGTAGCGGTCGAGCAGCTCGTCGAGCAAATCGCGGGACTCCTCCTGCGAGTTAAGCGCCGCGATGCGGCGGTAGACGTCCATGCGCTGCTCCGGAGACGGGATGTAGCTCTCGGGCAGGTTTGCCGACACGGTGAGGTCGGCGGTGGTGTCGCTGCGGCGGGGCTTTTTCTCGCCGCGCTCCTCCAGCACCGCTTCTTCCAGAAGCTGCAAATACATGTCGTAGCCGACGGACATCATATAGCCCGACTGCTCGGGGCCGAGCAGGTTGCCCGCGCCGCGTATTTCGAGGTCGCGCATCGCGATGCGGAAGCCCGAGCCGAACTCCGCGTACTCGCGGATGGCGGTGAGCCGCTTGGCGGCGACCTCGGTGAGGATTTTCCCCGGGCGGTAGGTCATATAGGCATAGGCGCGGCGCGGCGAGCGCCCGATGCGCCCGCGTATCTGGTGGAGCTGCGCGAGGCCGAGGCGGTCGGCGTCCTCGATGATGAGCGTGTTGACGTTGGGGATGTCGATGCCCGTTTCGATGATGGTCGTGCAGACCAGCACCTGCACCGCGCCGGACTCCATATCCTGCATGACGGCGGAGAGCGCCTTTTCGTCGAGCTTCCCGTGCGCGACGGCGACGGAAACGTCGTCGCCGAGCATCTGCTTGAGGCGCGCGGCGCAGCGTTCGATGGTCTCCACGCGGTTGTGGAGGTAGTAGACCTGCCCTCCGCGCGAAAGCTCGCGGCGGACGGCGTCGCACACCACGCCCCAATCGTGTTCGAGGACGTAGGTCTGCACGCTCTGCCGCCCGTCCGGCGGCGTTTCGATGGTCGACATGTCGCGCAGCCCCGAAAGCGCCATGTTGAGCGTGCGCGGGATGGGCGTCGCGGTCAGCGTGAGCGTATCCACCTGCCGCGCGAGCTCGCGCAGGCGCTCCTTGTGCGTCACGCCGAAGCGCTGCTCCTCGTCGATGATAAGAAGGCCGAGGTCCTTGAACCGCATGTTCTTTTGCAGCAGGCTGTGCGTGCCGATGAGAAGGTCGACCTTCCCCGCCGCCGTGTCCGCGAGCACGCGCTTGCGCTCCGCCGGCGTCTTGAAGCGCGAGAGCGCCTCGATATGCACGGGGAACGAGCGAAAGCGCGCCATCGCGGTCGCATAATGCTGCTGGGCAAGCACCGTCGTCGGCACGAGGAGCGCGACCTGCTTGCCGTCGAGGATGCACTTCATCGCGGCGCGCAGCGCCACCTCGGTCTTGCCGTAGCCCACGTCGCCGCAGAGCAGGCGGTCCATCGGCGTCGCGCGCTCCATGTCCGCCTTGATCTCCTCCGCCGCGCGCAGCTGGTCGTCGGTCTCGGCGTAATCGAACGCGTCCTCGAACTCGCGCTGCCACGGCGAATCGGGCGAAAACGCGAAGCCGGGCCGCCGCTGCCGCTCGGCGTAGAGCGCGATGAGACCCTTGGCGAGATCCTTCGCCGCCGCCTTCGCTTTGCTTTTGGCGCGCGTCCAATCCGCGCCGCCGAGCTTGGAAAGCTTCGTGCGCTGCACGCCGTCCTCGTCCTCGCCGCCGCCGATGTACTTCGAAACGAGGTCGAGCTGCGTCGCGGGGACGTACAGGCTGTCATGCCCCGCGTAGGCGATCTTGACGTAGTCCTTGTCCACGCCGTCCACGCGCATGCGCTCGATGCCGACGAAGCGCCCGATGCCGTGGTGGACGTGGACAACGAGGTCGCCGGGCGACAGGTCGGCGTAGGATTGGAGCTTCTGGCGGTTCGAGTCCTTTTTCTGCCGCGCGGCGGTCTTTTTGCCCGCATTGGGCGTGGTAAGCTGCCCCTCGGTCAATATCGCAAGGCGCAGCGCGGGCAGCTCGCTGCCCGCCGAGAGCGCGCCGAGACCCACGGCGACCTCGCCGGGCGCGGGCAGCGTCTCATTTTTCAGGTCGGGCCGCGCGTTTACGCCGCGCTCCTCCAAAAGCCGCAGGAAGTTCTTCGCGCGCGTCTCGTTGCCGCACAGCACGAGAACGCCGCTGCCCGCCGCGGTATAGTGCTCCATGTCCGCCGCCGCGGTCTCCAGGCTCCCGCCGTAGGATGGAAGCTGCTTCATGTTCGCGGACACGAGCGTTCGGGGCGCGAACAGGTCGCGCGAGGTCGGGAGCGCGTCCAGCTCCGCGACCGGAAACGCGCCGAGCTTCTCCGTCAGCGTGTCGAGGTCGACCGCCGGCTCCGCGAACGCGCCCGCAAGCTCGCCGGTCTCCAAAAGCGGCGTCACATCCTGCTCCAGCTCCCAGAGGAAGGCTTTCGCCCGCTCCGCGGAGCGCGCGCCGTCGCTTACGAGTACGAGCGTATCGGAGGCGAGGTAGTCGAGCGCGCACACGCGCGCGGGATAGCAGGCGCAGAGATAGCGGTCCATGCCGCCGACGGAAAGCCCCTGCGAAAAACGCTCCAAATCG
>CAMVGI010000052.1 GCA_947166955.1 uncultured Clostridia bacterium
ATCGACGCTCTCGCTCGCGTACGGCTCCAGCTCCACGGCAGTCGCGCCCCGCTTCTGCGCGGCCTCGAGCGTGGCAAGCTCCTCCAGCTCCTTCGCCGCGTCGATGCGCGGGAAGACGGCTTCTCCCTTGGCGACGGTCACGCCGTCGTGCAGCGCGCCGAAGACCTCCGCGCTCTCCCATGTGCGCTCGCAGGCCGTCGCGCCGATCCGATCGAAGATCTTCTCGCAGGAATCGGGCATAAACGGCGTGAGCAGCACCGTGCAGACGCGCACGGTCTCCAACAGGTTATAGAGCACGGCGGCGAGACGCGGCTTTTTCGCCTCGTCCTTGGCGAGCACCCACGGCGCGGTCTCGTCGATATACTTGTTCGCGCGGGCAACGACCTTGAAGATCTCGTCGAGCGCGTTCTGGAACTGGAATTTCTCCATCTGCGCCTCATACTTGCCGCGCAGCGCCTTCGCCATCTCCGTCAGCTCGCCGTCGACGGGTTCGGAAACGCCGGTTTTGGGCAGCGTGCCGCCGAAGTACTTCTCGACCATCGCGGTCGAACGCGAGACGAGGTTGCCGAGGTCGTTGGCGAGGTCGACGTTGATGGTGTTGATGAGCAGCTCGTTGGAGAAGTTGCCGTCCGCGCCGAAGGGGAACGAGCGCAGCAGGAAAAAGCGCAGCGCGTCCACGCCGTAACGCTCGGCGAGCAGGTACGGGTCGACGACGTTGCCCTTGGACTTGGACATCTTGCCGCCGTCCATCACGAGCCAGCCGTGCCCGTAGACGTGCTTCGGGAGCGGCAGGTCGAGGCTCATGAGAAACGCGGGCCAATAGATCGCGTGGAAGCGCACGATCTCCTTGCCGACGAAATGCACGTCGGCGGGCCAATATTTGTCGAGGCCGTCCCGCTCGTCGTTCTCAAAGCCGAGCGCGGTCATGTAGTTGAAGAGCGCGTCGAGCCAGACGTAGACGACGTGCTTGTCGTCAAAATCGACCGGAATGCCCCATTTGAAGCTCGTGCGGGAGACGCAGAGGTCCTGCAGCCCGCCCTCGCAGTCGATGAAGTTGTTGACCATCTCGTTCACGCGGGACGCGGGCTGTAGAAAATCGGTGCCCGTGAGCAGGTCGCGCACCCTCTGCGCGTACTTCGACGCGCGGAAGAAGTACGCCTCCTCCTCCGCGTCCTGCACCTCGCGGCCGCAGTCGGGGCACTTGCCGTCGACGAGCTGGCTCTCGGTCCAGAACGATTCGCAGGGCTTGCAGTATTTGCCGACGTACTTGCCCTTATAGATGTCGCCGTTGTCGTACATGCGGCGGAAAATGCGCTGGATCGCCTTGACGTGATACTCGTCGGTGGTGCGGATGAAGCGGTCGTTGGAGATGTTCATCAGCTTCCACAACTCCAGTACGCCGCGCTCTCCCTCCACGATGCGGTCCACGAACGCCTTGGGGGTAACGCCCGCTTCCCTCGCCTTGTCCTCGATCTTCTGCCCGTGCTCGTCGGTTCCGGTGAGGAACATGACGTCGCAGCCGGTCAGGCGCTTGTAGCGCGCCATCGTGTCGGTCGCGACGGTGCAGTAGGTGTGTCCGATGTGCAGCTTGTCCGAGGGGTAGTAAATGGGCGTGGTGATATAAAAGGTCTTGTCGTTCATGTGTGAAATCCTCCCTTTCTGCCGTCCCGAATGGAAGGGCGGCGAAAACTCCGTATAGTGTACCACAACCGCGGCGGTTCTTGCAAGGGTTTTTGCGGCTTTTTCCGCCCGTTTTATGCGATATTCCGCGCATCCGCCCCCGCGGGGGCAAACTTTTCCCGCTTTTGCTCTTGTCCTTTGCCCGAAATTTTGCTATAGTATTATTTTGATATAGTATTGTAAGGAGGTGTGGCCCGTGAAATATGAGCAGTGGAATATCCCCGCGCTGAGCGAGGATACCGTCGCGTCGCTGATGGACGCGGGCTACCCCTATCTTGTCTCCTCCGTGCTGGTCTCGCGCGGCGTAACCACCGCGGAGCAGGCCGCCGAGACGCTTGAGCGCGAACGGACGCTCACGCATTCGCCGTTTTTGATGCGCGACATGGACAAGGCGGTCGAGCGCATCCAGCGCGCGCTCGCGGACGGCGAGACCGTCGCCGTGTTCGGCGACTACGACGTGGACGGCATCACCGCCACCTGCCTTCTGACCGATTACCTCCGCTCGCGCGGCGCCGACGTCGTCATGCACATCCCCGGCCGCTTCGACGAGGGTTACGGGCTGAGCTGCGACGCCATCCGCACGCTTGCGGAAAAGGGCGTGAACCTCATCGTCACGGTCGACTGCGGCATCACCGGCGTGGAGGAGACCGCTTTCGCCGCCTCGCTCGGCGTGGACGTGGTCATCACCGACCACCACGAGTGCAAGGAAACGCTGCCGGACGCGGTCGCCGTCGTCGATCCGCACCGTCCGGACTGCCCGTATCCGTTCAAGCACCTCGCGGGCGTGGGCGTCGCGCTCAAGCTGGTGCTGGCGCTCGGCGGAGAGGGGCGCGAGGGCGCGCTTTACGCGCGCTACTGCACGCTTGCCGCCATCGGCACCATCGCGGACGTGATGCGCATGGAGGGCGAGAACCGCACCATCGTGCACTGCGGGCTCGAGGCGCTGGACCATACCGACTCGAAACCATCGACCGCAGCGACTTCACGGGGCTGCACGCGCTGCTGCGCGAGGCGGGGCTTGCGGGCAAGCCCATCTCGTCCATCCAGATCGGCTTCGTGCTCGCGCCGCGCATCAACGCCGCGGGGCGCATGGGCCGCGCCTCGCTCGCCGCGGAGCTTCTGCTCACCGACGACGAGCAGGAGGCGGAGCGTCTTGCGCGCGAGCTGTGCGACCTCAACCGCGAACGCCAGAGCGTCGAGCAGGACATCTACGCCAAAGCGGTCGAACAGCTGGAATCGCTGCCGCCGGAGGAAAAATACGCGCTCGTGCTCGCGAGCGAGGATTGGCATCAGGGCGTGGTGGGCATCGTCGCCTCGCGCCTGAGCGAAAAGTATTCCTGCCCGAGCTTCATGATCCACCTCTCGGGCGGCATGGGCAAAGGCTCGTGCCGCAGCTACGGCGGGTTCAACCTCTTCGGCGCGCTGGAGGCGTGCTCGGATCTCCTCGTGGGCTTCGGCGGGCACGAGCTTGCCGCCGGCTTCACGATCGAGGAGGGCAACATCCCCGCGTTCCGCAGAAAGATGAACAAATATGTGCGCGAGCACACCGGTCGCGCGCGCCCCGTTTCCTCGCTCACCGTCGACGCGGAGCTGACGCGTCCCGCGCGCGTCACGCTCGAAGAGGTCGAGCGTCTTTCCGAGCTGGAACCGTACGGCGCGGGCAACGACCGCCCCGTGTTCTGCCTGCGCGGCGCGACGCTGGAGTCGATCCAGAGCGTGGGACAGAACCGGCATTCGAAAGTTCGGCTGCAAAAGGGGCATACTTCCTTTGACGGCATCTTTTTCTCCGTCACGCCGGACGAAACGGGCGTCGCCGCGCTCAGCCGCGTGGACGCGGCGTTCTATCTGCAGATCAACGAGTTCCGCGGCAGCAGCTCCGTGCAGCTTCAGCTGCTCGACCTGCGCCCCTCGCGCGTACCGAGCGCAAAGGAGGCGGAACTGCTCGCACTGCGCGACACGCTGCTTGAAGGCGGCGCGCTTTCGCCGCGCGACGCGAACCGTCTGCTGCCCGCGCGCGAGCAGTTCGTGCGCGTGTGGCGTTTTCTGGAACGCGAAGCGGGCACGGGCGCGCTGACGGCGCCCGAGCTTCCGCTGCTGCGCCGCATCGCCGGAGAGCTTTCCGGCGCGGACGCCTTCGCGCGCACGGCGCTGTGCCTGGAGGTGTTTGCCGAGCGCGGGCTGCTTGCGCGGGAGCGCAGCGGCGATATGCTGACGCTCCGGCTCAACGCGGGCGGCGAAAAGGTGGCGCTGGAGGACAGCGTCCTGCTGCGCCGGCTGCGCGAAATACTGCAATAGGAGGTGAAACGGCATGACCGTACAGGAGCAATACGACCATCTGGCGGAAACCATACGCGGCTATAATCCCAGCGCGGACTTTGAGATGATCGAAAAGGCATACCGCTATGCCGTCGTTCACCACGGCGAGCAAAAGCGCAAGGACGGCTCGCCCTATGTCACGCACCCCATCGCGGTCGCGCAGATCGTGGCGGACGAGCTGCACCTCGACTCCGAATCCATCACCGCGGCGCTGCTGCACGACTGCATCGAGGACACCGACGCGACCTATGAGGACATCGCCAAGAAGTTCTCGCCCACCATCGCCGATCTGGTCGAGGGCGTCTCCAAGCTGACCCGCGTCGTCTACACGACGAAGGAAGAGGAGCAGATGGAGAACCTGCGCAAGATGCTCATGGCGATGTCGCGCGACATCCGCGTGATCCTCATCAAGATCGCCGACCGCACGCACAACATGCGCACGATGGAGTACCAATCCACGGACAAGCAGCGCCAGAAGTCGCTGGAGACGATGGAGATCTACGCGCCCATCGCGCACCGTCTCGGCATGCAGCGCCTCAAGTGGGAGCTGGAGGACACGTCGCTGAAATACCTCGACCCCGTCGCCTACAACGAGATCGAATCGTCGCTTGAGAGCAAGCGCGGGGAGTACGACGCGTTCATCGAGCGCGTCACCCGCCAGATCGAGGACCGCCTGCGCGAGATGCACATTCCCTACCACCGCGTCTACGGGCGCATGAAGCACCCGTACTCCATCTACCGCAAGATGTACGTCCAGCAAAAGACGATGTCGGAGGTGCTGGACCTCTTCGCGTTCCGCGTCATCGTCGACACCGTCGCGGACTGCTACAATGTCCTCGGCGTCATCCACGACCTCTACCGTCCGCTGCTTGGGCGGTTCAAGGACTATATCGGCACGCCCAAGCCGAACATGTACCAATCGCTGCACACGACCGTCATGGGCAAGAGCGGCATCCCGTTCGAGGTGCAGATCCGCACGCAGGAGATGCACGAGGTCGCGGAATACGGCATCGCGGCGCATTGGAAGTACAAGCAGGGCATCTCCGGCTCCGCCCGCGAGGGCAGCTACGAGTGGGTGCGAAAACTGCTGGAAAATCAGGAAAACACCGACGCCGAGGAATTTATCCACACGCTCAAGGTGGATATGTTTGCCGACGAGGTCTTCGTCTTCTCCCCCGCGGGCGACGTGACGAACCTGCCCGCAGGCGCGACGCCCATCGACTTTGCCTACAGCGTCCACAGCGCGGTCGGCAACCGCATGGTGGGCGCGAAGGTCAACGGGCGCATCGTGCCGCTGGACTATCAGCTGCAAAACGGCGAGATCGTGGAGATCCTCACCGCGAACAACGCCCACGGTCCCAGCCGCGACTGGCTCAAGATCGCGCAGTCCAGCGAGGCGCGCAGCAAGATCCGCCAGTGGTTCAAGAAGGAAAAGCGCGACGAGAATATCGCCGCGGGCCGCGCGTCGTTCGAGTCCGAACTCAAGCACGTCGGCGTGCCGCTCTCGGCGGTCGCGGGCACGGAGCTGGAGGCGGCGCTGCTCAAGAAGCTGCCCTACAGCACCATCGACGACATGTACGCCGCCATCGGCTATGGCGGCTTCACCGCGCAGAAAGCGGTCAACCGTATCCACGAGGAGATCATGCGCCTCAAGCGCGCGCAGCAAGCGGAAAAGGACGCCGCCGCGGCCGAGAACGGAGACGGCGAAAAAGCGCGCGCGCCGCGCCGCTCCAAGAGCGAGCAGGGCATCGTGGTCGAGGGGCTTTCCAACTGCCTCGTCAAATTCTCCAAGTGCTGCACGCCCGTCCCGGGCGACAAGATCGTCGGCTTCATCACGCGCGGCTACGGCGTGTCCGTGCACCGCGCGGACTGCCCCAACGCGTCTCCCGAGCGCCGCAGCGAGGACGCCGGCCGCTGGATCAAGGTCTCGTGGGGCGAAGACGTGCGCGAAGCGTATTCCACCTCGCTCGACGTCTATGCCAAGGACCGCCTCAACCTCGTGCTCGACATTTCCGCCGCGCTCTCGACCACGCAGATCCGCGTGCAGGGGCTCAACGCGAGCGTCCTGCCGGACGGTTCGGCGCTCGTGAAGCTCAGCGTCTTCGTTTCCGACAGCGAACAGCTTTCGGCGCTGATGCGCAAGCTCAACCAGATCAGCGGCGTGATGAAGGGGGAGCGTCCGGCGGGATAAACCTCTTAAAAGGAGTTTCTATGAAAGCAGTATTATCCAAGGTCAAATCCGCCGCCGTGCGCGTGGACGGCAAAACGATCGGGCAGATCGGCGAGGGCTTCCTCATCCTGCTGGGCGTCACGCACGAGGACACCGAGGCGGAGTGCCAAAAACTTGCCGACAAGCTCTGCTCGCTGCGCATCTTCGACGACGAAAACGACAAGATCAACCTCTCGCTCGACGACGTGGGCGGCGAGCTTCTCGTCGTGTCGCAGTTCACGCTCTACGGCAACTGCCGCAAGGGCCGCCGTCCGGAGTTTTTGCGCGCCGCGCGCCCCGAGGTCGCCATCCCGCTCTATGAGCGCTTCGTCGCGCTCTGCCGCGAAAAGGGCTATCGCGTCGAGACCGGCGAGTTCGGCGCGCATATGGAAGTGGAATCCGTCAACAACGGCCCGTTCACGCTTGTCGTGGACACGGACGACCTCAAATAACGGAGGCAGACCCATGAAGATCATCCGCTGCATCCTCGGCGAGCTTGCCACCAACTGCTACCTCCTCATCGACGAGGAGACGCACGATGCCGCCGTGATCGACCCCGCCGACGACGCGGAGACGATCGCGGACGCGCTGCGCGGAGAGGGCGCCTCGCTCCGCTATATCCTGCTCACGCACGGGCACCGCGACCATACGCTCGCCGCGCCGCGGCTGCACGAGCTGTTTCCCGACGCGGCAGTCTACATCCACCCGCTGGACAAGGGCACGGTCGGCATGTACGGCTATCCGCTCGACGAGAAGCTCGGCGCCGATCTCAAATTCTATGACGAGGGCGACGAACTGACGCTCGGAACCCTGACGCTCCGCGTGCTGCACGCGCCCGGGCACACGGGCGGCTCGGTCTGCCTTCTGTGCGGCGCGGCGCTTTTTTGCGGCGATACGCTCTTTGCCGGCTCGATGGGCCGCATCGACCTGCCCGGCGCGCAGCCGGAGAAGATGCCCGATTCCCTCGCGCGCCTCGCGGCGCTCGACGGCGACTATACCGTGCTCCCTGGGCACGGAGAGACCTCGACGCTCGACCGCGAGCGCCAATACAACATGTACCTGAGGAACCTATGAAGCTTCAGCTCATCGGCCACAACGAAAAATATGCGCTTGAGCAGAGCCTGCTCGCGCTCTTTCCCGACGAACGCCCCGTCTACGGCGAGATCACGCCCGACGATACGCGTTTTGCGCGCGTTTCGGCGCGCGAGGACGCGGAACGGGTCGAATATGTCACCGAGCTTTCCTACGACGGCAAATCGGCGCGCTGCGCCTACGCCTATCCCCTCTCCGGCGACGAGTACGAGCGCGAGGGACAGCACCGACACGCGCTGGGGCTGAGCTTTTTCGGCGCGGCGGCGGACGCGCTCGGCCTTACCCCGCCGTGGGGCAGCCTCACGGGCGTGCGCCCGACGAAGGTGGCGCTCGCGCTGCTCAAGGAAGGCGGGCGCGAGTACGCCGAACGCGAACTTGCCGAGACCTACCGCGTCACGAAAGCGCGGCGGCGGCTTGCCGTCGAGGCGGCGGAGGCGGGGCTGCGCGCCGCGCAGGCGCTGAGGCCGAACGACGTCTCGCTCTACGTCGGCATTCCGTTCTGCCCGACGCGCTGCGCCTATTGCAGCTTCGTCGCGCAGAGCGTGGAGAAG
>CAMVGI010000053.1 GCA_947166955.1 uncultured Clostridia bacterium
CTACCTCGGCGATCAGCTCTTTTCGTTTACGAAGGAGCTGCTGCGCGAGATCCGCCGCACGGGCGGGCAGTATCTCTTCATGACGAACAATTCCTCCAAGAGCGTCGCGGACTACGTCAAAAAGCTCGCGCGCCTCGGCATCGAGTCCGTTCCGGAGGACTTCATCACCTCCTCGCAGGCGACGGCGTACTATCTGCACAACCATTTCGAGGGCAAGCGCCTCTACGTCTGCGGGACGCAGTCGCTCAAGGAGGAGCTGAGCGGCGAGGGCTTCCCCCTCGTGACCGACCCCGCGCAGGCGGAGTGCGTCGTCATGGGCTTCGACACGGAGCTGACGTTCCAGAAGCTGCACGACGTGAGCTGGCGCCTGACCGTGTATCCGGACACGCCCTATATCGCGACGAACGGCGACCTCGTCTGCCCCACGGAGTTCGGCTATGTGCCGGACTGCGGCAGCGTGTGCGGCATGATCAAGACCGCGACGGGAAAGCTGCCGTACGTCGTCGGCAAGCCCGCGCCGCTGATGCCGGAGCTGGCGATGAAGCGCCTCGGCTATGCGAAAGAGGAGACCTGCGTGGTGGGCGACCGCATCTATACCGACGTCAAATCCGGCTTGAATGCGGGCATCACCGGCATTCTCGTGATGTCTGGCGAGACGACGCAGGAGATCCTCGACGCGAGCGAGGACAAGCCCGACCTCGTGCTGCGTGACTGCGGCGAGATCGTGGACGCGCTGCACGACCTGCCGACGGTCTGACGCGGCAAAATTTGGCAAAACGCTTCAAATCCCACGTTTTTGTGGTATAATATCGGTTTGGTAATCAGACCGGCGAAAAGAGGAAACGGCATGAGAGCGGAGGACATGGGAAAATGGGAGCGCACGTTCGCGTACGCGCTGATCGCGTGCGCGGTTCTGGCGTTCTTTTCCCTGAATCTGCTCACGCCCGTCCAGCGCGACGATTGGTCGTACAGCTTCAACTTCCTCACGAAAGAGCGGATCGGCTCGTTTGACGATATTCAAGAATCGCTTGTCATCCACTATCAAAAGGTGAACGGGCGCATCCCCGTCCACTTCCTCGCGCACCTGTTCCTGTGGATGGGCAAGGGTGCGTTCAACGCCGTGAATACGCTCGCGTTCACGGGTCTCGTTACGCTCGTTTATTTCCATGCCTTCGGCGCGCTGCGCCCGTTCCGCCCCTATGCGTGGCTGGCCGCGTTTTTGAGCCTGTGGCTGCTGACGCCTGCGTTCGGCGAGAGCTTTTTGTGGGTCACGGGCGCGGCGAACTACCTCTATGGGATGCTGCTCATTCTGTTTTTTCTCATTCCGTACCGTCGGCTTTTGAACGGCGAAGATCGGTATGCGCGGCTCAAGGTGTCCGCCGTTTGCTATGCGCTGCTTACCGGAATAGCCGCGGGCTGGACGAACGAGAACACCGCGGGCGCGCTCTTTGTGCTTCTGCTGTGTCTGCTTATCTGGCGGCTCCTGGAGAAAAAACCAGTGCCCGCGTGGTTTTACGCGGGGCTGCTCGGCGTCGCCGCGGGGCTGTGCCTCATGGTCGGCGCCCCCGGCGAACGCTCGCGTCTCGACACGGCGGGCGGCACGGGCGGCGTTTCGGCGATGCTGTACCGCGCCGCCGTCCTCACGGTGAAACTCGGACGCTATCTCTGGCCGGGAATACTGCTCTGGCTTTTGCTGCTTGTGTGTTTTCTGCGCGGCGGGCGGAAAAAGCACGCGCTTGTGCTGCCGCTCGTCTTTCTGCTCGCGGGGCTTGCCGCGCTCTATTCGATGGCGCTCTCGCCGCAGATCCCGAACCGCGTGTGGAGCGGGCCGATCGTCTACTTTACGATCTCCGCGCTCGCGCTGTGGGACGCGTGCGGCGTCCGCGTCGAGCGCGCTCGCGTCCGCGTTGCGCTCGTGACGCTCTGCGCGGCGCTCGCGCTTGCGAGCTACGCCGTTCAGGCGCCGAAGCTCGCCGCGACAAAGGTCGCGTTCGACGCGCGCGCGGCGGATGCGGCGGAACAGCTTGCGCAGGGCGAGCGCGCATTGAATTTGGCGAGCGTTTGCGGCAGCGGCGTGCGATTTGACGCCGCCGAGCGCGCGGGCGACATTACCGCCGACGCGGAGCATTGGCTCAATCTGGCGCTTGCGCGCTATCTTGGCGCGGATTCCGTCACGGCGGAATGACGCGACGCTGGGAGGATCGATATGGACAAGCTTCTTTCCGTGGTCATTCCCGCCTTTAACGAGGAGGCGATGATCGCCGACGCCGCGGGCGAGATCCTGCACGTGCTGGACGGCGCGGGCATCCCCTGCGAACTTGTGTTCGTGGACGACGGGTCGAAGGATGCGACGTGGGAAATGATCGCCGCCGCGCGGGAACGCGACGCGCGCGTGCGCGGGGTGCGTTTTTCACGCAATTTCGGCAAGGAGGCGGCGCTGCTCGCGGGCCTCAAATACGCCGCGGGCGCATGCTGTGTGACCATCGACTGCGACCTCCAGCACCCGCCGGAGAAGATCGTGGAGATGTACCGCCTTTGGGAGCAGGGTTACGAGGTCGTCGAGGGCGTCAAGTCCGACCGCGGTCGGGAAAGCGTCTTCTACCGCCTCGCCGCGAACACGTTCTACCGCATCATGACCGACGCGGTCGGCTTCGAGATGAAGGACCGCTCGGATTTCAAGCTCCTCGGCCGCCGCGCGGTGGACGCGCTGCTCTCCATGCCGGAGCACGACACGTTTTACCGCGCGCTTTCGGCGTGGGTGGGTTTCCGGCAGACGAGCGTTTCCTTCGAGGTCGCGCCGCGCCGCGCGGGCGAGTCGAAATGGGGCGCGGGCAAGCTGATGCGCTATGCCGTGCGCAACATCACGAGCTTCACGTCCTCGCCCATGCGCATCGTAACGACGCTCGGCGTTATCATGCTGCTTTTCGCGCTCGTGCTCGGCGTGCAGACGATCGCGAACAAGGTGCAGGGCCATGCGCAGGAGGGCTTTACGACGGTCATCATCGTCGTGCTGCTCACGGGCAGCTTCGTGATGATCAGCCTCGGCGTGATGGGGCACTACCTCACGCGGATGTTCGACGAGCTCAAGGCGCGTCCGCGCTACATCGTGGCGGAGACGGCGGGAGAGAGCGATGAAAAAGCTGGCCGGTAAATTTCTCGACGCGGCGTTCCTGCGTTTTTTGCTTGTCGGCGTCGTCAATACGCTCGTCGGCACGGGCACGATGTACGCGCTCTACAACCTCGCTCGCTGCGGCTACTGGTTTTCGAGCGCGATGAACTACGTTGTCGGCAGCGTGGTGAGTTATTTCCTCAACAAATACTTCACCTTCCGCCAAACGGGGCGCGACGCGAAGACCGTACTGCGCTTCATCGTCAACATCACCGTGTGCTACGCTGCCGCCTACGGCGCGGCCCGTCCGCTCGCGCGCATGCTGCTCTCCGCCGCGTCCGAAACGGTGCGCGACAATGTGGCGATGGAGTTCGGCATGTGCATCTTCGTCGCGCTCAACTACCTCGGACAGCGGACGTTTGTGTTCCGCGCGGATGAGGCGGACGCCGCGGACAAAACGGACGGGGAGGATGCATGAGGGAACGGATCGAGATCACGGACTTCGACGCGCCGGAGCTGAACGTCTACGCGCGCCTTTCCGAACGCGAGCTGCTGCGCTGCGACGAGCCGCTTGAAGGGCTATTTATCGCGGAAAGCCCCAAGGTCATCGAACGCGCGCTCGACGCGGGCTACGAGCCGGTGTCGCTGCTGCTGGAGCCGCGCCATATCGAGGGCGAGGCAAAGGACATCGTCGCGCGCTGCGACGTGCCGGTCTATACCGCGCCGCTCGACGTTTTGACGAGGCTCGTCGGCTTTCAACTCACGCGCGGCGTTCTGTGCGCCATGCGGCGCAGGAGCGAACCGGGCGTGGAGGACGTCTGCCGGAACGCGCGGCGCGTCGTCGTGCTGGAGGACGTGCAGAACCCCACGAACGTCGGCGCGATCTTCCGCAGCGCGGCGGCGCTCGGCATGGACGCGGTGCTGCTTACGCGCGCGTGCGCCGACCCGCTCTACCGCCGCGCGGTGCGCGTGAGCATGGGAAACGTGTTTCTGATCCCGTGGACGCACGTGGAGGACGATTGGAGCGCGCGGCTGCACGCCATGGGTTTCCGCACCGCCGCGACGGCGCTGCGGGACGACGCGCTTCCGCTCGGCGAGGCGTCGCTTCGACAGGAGAAAAAGCTCGCCGTCGTGCTTGGGACCGAGGGCGACGGACTGGCGGCGTCCACGGTGGAATCGTGCGACTATGCCGTGCGCATCCCGATGGCGCGCGGCGTGGATTCGCTCAACGTCGCCGCCGCGAGCGCGGTGGTGTTCTGGGAGCTGGGCAAATAACGACCGCAAAAAGGGAGGCGCTTTCAAAAGCGTCTCCCTTTCTACGTATTCGGTTACGAGTTTTCCTTCCCGATGTGCAAACAGCGCATCGAGTTGAGCACCGCGAGCACCGTGACGCCCACGTCGCCGAACACGGCGAGCCACATCGTCGCGACGCCGAGCGCGCCGAGCACGAGGATGATAAACTTGACCGCGAGCGCGAAGGTGACGTTTTCCCGCACGACCGTCATGGTGCGCCGCCCGATGCGGACGATCGCGGCGAGCTTGCGCACGTCGTCGTCCATCAGCACGATGTCCGCCGCCTCGATGGCGGCGTCCGAGCCGAGCGAGCCCATCGCGACGCCGACGTCGGCGCGCATGAGCGCGGGCGCGTCGTTGATGCCGTCGCCCACGAAGGCGACCTTGCCCTTGCCGTTCTCACGCTTTAAGAGCGACTCCAGCCACGCGACCTTATCCGCGGGCAGCAGTTCGGCGTAGACCTTGTCGATGCCGAGGTCGGCGGCAATATCCGTCGCGAGATCCTCGCGGTCGCCGGTGAGCATGACCGTCTGGCGCACGCCCGCGGCCTTGAGCGCGCGGATCGCGTCGGCGGAGCCGTCCTTGACGGCGTCGGCGATGATAAAGCAGCCGAGATAGTGCCCGTCGTGCGCGACGTAGACCACCGTGCCGTGCTCGGGGCAGGGATCGTATTTGACGCTGTAGCGTTCAAGCAGCTTGCCGTTGCCGGCGAGCAGCTCCTTGCGGTCCCAGACGGCGCGGATGCCGTAGCCGCCGATCTCGTTCATGTCGCGCAGACGTTTGAGGTCGATCTCGTCGCTGTAGATCGCGCGCACGCAGTGGGCGATGGGGTGGTTGGACATGGACTCGGCGTACACGGCGGCGAGCACCAGCTCGTCCGTACGCACGCCGTCCGCGGGCAGGAACTTCGTGACCTTGAACTCGCCCTTGGTAAGCGTGCCCGTTTTGTCGAACACCATCGTGTCGCACGCGGCGATCGCTTCCAGATAGTTGCCGCCCTTGACGAGCACGCCGATGCGCGACGCCGCGCCGATGCCGCCGAAAAAGCCCAGCGGCACGGAAATGACCAGCGCGCAGGGGCACGAGACGATCAGAAACACGCAGGCGCGATGCACCCAACCGCCGAAGGGCTGGGAGAGCATCAGCGGCGGCACGATCGCAAGCAGCACCGCGCCGATGGTCACGGCGGGCGTGTAGATGCGCGCGAAGCGCGTGATGAACTTTTCAAGACGCGCTTTCTTCTCGCTTGCGTTCTCCACGAGGTCGAGGATCTTGGAAACCGTCGAGTCCTCGTACGCCTTCGTCGTGCGCACACGCAGCGTGCCCTCGCCGTTGACGCTGCCGCTGTAGAGCTCGTCGCCCTCCGCGACCCTGCGGGGGACGGATTCGCCGGTCAGCGCCGAGGTGTCCACAAAGCTCTCGCCCGAGAGCACCACGCCGTCGAGCGGGACGCGTTCGCCCGCCTTGACGACGATCACGCTGCCGACCTCCACGTCGTCGGGGTCGACGGACTTGACGCCGCTTTTCGTCTCCAGATTCGCGTACTCGGGCGCAATGCTCATCATCTCGCTGATCGACGAACGCGCCTTGCCCACGGCGACGCTCTGAAACAGCTCGCCGACCTGATAGAACAGCATCACCGCCGTCGCCTCGGGGTATTCGCCGATGACGAACGCCGCGACGGTCGCGACGGTCATGAGAAAGTTCTCGTCGAACGCCTCGCCGTGCGCGAGGTTCATGCCCGCCTTCTTCAACACGTCGTAGCCGATGACGAGGTAGGGGATGACGTAGAGCGCGAGCCGCGCGTAAAACGCCACGCTTTCCGAGAGCACGAAGCGGTCAACGGCGAAAACGGCGGCGTAGAGCAGGATCGCCGCAATGATGCGCGAACGCATCAGCTCCTGCTTGGCCGTCATGCGATGACCGTGTCCGGTTCGATTTGCTTCGCCTTCTTGACGACCGCGTCGAACACCTCGTCAAACCGCTCGTCCGCGGCGGTGAGGGTGAGCTTCTGCGTCATAAAGTTGACCGAGACCTCCTCCACGCCGTCCAGCTTGGAAAGCGCGTCCTGCAGCTTCTGCGCGCAGTTGGCACAGTCGATCTCACAATGGAATTTCTTTTTCATGGTTGCTTCCCCTTTCACTCTCTGATATGCTCAAAACCCGTTTCCAGAATGGCGCCCACATGGTCGTCGGCCAGCGAGTAGTAGACGACCTGCCCCTCGCGCCTGGATTTGACGAGGTTGGCAAGCCGCAGCGCCTTGAGCTGATGCGATACCGCGGATTTCGTCACGCCCAGCAGCGCCGCGAGGTCGCACACGCAAAGCTCGCGCAGTTCCAGCGCGTGCAGCAGCTTTGCGCGCGTCGGGTCGCCGAACAGCTTTAAAAGCTCCGCGACCTGAACGTATTCCTCCGTCGCGCTCAAGCGCCCGCGCACCTCCGCGACGGCCTC
This sequence comes from uncultured Clostridia bacterium, assembly GCA_947166955.1. Next base: position 6,854 of record CAMVGI010000053.1, read on the forward strand.
CTCGTGGATGACCTCGCCTTCGCAGCAAAGCTCGCGTTCCGCCTGTTCCATGTGTCGTGTCCTCCTTCTTGAATAGTTGAGCAATCATTCAACTATCGGAAGTATAAACCGCCGCTCCCGATTTGTCAAGGGGGGCGGCGAAAATTTTTTATCGAGCGCTTTTTGTTATGTGTTTTCGCGGCTGACGGGGCGGCGCACGAGCAGCTCGCGCAGCGCGCGGAAATTGAACGGGACGAGCGGATAGAGGTAGCCCTTGCCCGCGATGGGCCTGTTGGTCGCGAGCAGCAGCAATATGACGACGCAGCCCGCGGCGAAGCCATACCAGTCGAACGCGCCCACGAGCAGCAGAAGCATCAGCCGCAGCAGCTTGAACGCGTAGCCCAGCTCATAGCTCGGCTGGGCGAAGTTGGCGATGGCGACGAACGCCATGTACGCCAGCACCTCCGGCACGAGCCAGTGCGCCTGCACGGCGAAATCGCCGAGCACGAGCGCGCCGATCATCGAAAACGAGTTGGAGAACACCGGCGGCGTGTTGAGACTTGTGAGCTTGATGAGGTCGACGATGAACTCCGCGAACAGAAGCTGCACCAGAAGCGGCACCTCATAGTCCTCAGCGATGGCGAGGAAGTGCAGCGCGCCCCGCGCGCCCGCCGTTTTGACGAGCGCGTACCACACGGGCGTGATAAAGAGCGTCAGCGCGAAGACGACGCAGCGCAGCGCGCGCAGATACGAGCCGATGAGCGGCGGAAAGTAAAAGTCGTTTGCCTCCTGAACGAAGTCGAAGAAATTGGTCGGCAGGATCATCGCCGCCGGCCCCATGGCCGAGCTGACCGAGGGCCACTCCCTGGAGGAGGCCTTCCTGGAGGTGGACGGCGATGAAAGGTAGCCTACTGCTGCTGCGCACCATGCTCCGCTATTCATGGCCCACCCTCGTGCTGGGCATCGC